>CAMWWJ010000033.1 GCA_947177925.1 uncultured Lachnospiraceae bacterium | reverse complement strand
AATTGTTGCCGTTTTCCGTCACCTCGACCACCTCATCACCCTTCACCAGCGTAAGCAAAAATGCATGAAAAACGCATTGAAATATAAAGAAATTCAAATAACGACACAAAAGGAGCTGTTAAAATGCCAGAATTAGAAGCGATGATAGAAAAGAAATTGATTGAACAGTTAGTCTATGGTGATTCACAATGGACATACAGAGAGGATTTAAAAACCGAGGCGGATTTATGGGAGAACTTCAAATATATCCTTGAGCAGAATAATAAGGATAGATTGAATGGAGAGCCTCTCTCTGATGCAGAATTTGAACAGGTAAAGAATCAGCTTCAGTTTTCTTCATTTTACAAAGCAGGAGAATGGCTTGTTGGTGAAAATGGAAAAGTTCTGGTTCATGTGCAGAGAGATACAGAACGCCTCCATCTTGTGGTAATGAATCATGAGCATGTAGCAGGTGGAAGCAGCGTATATGAAGTAATTAACCAATATAGTGCTTTAAAAACGGATGAAAATACGAATGCTCCGGCAAGAGACAGAAGATTTGATGTAACTCTCTTGATTAACGGATTGCCAATGATTCATATTGAATTAAAGAACAAGCAGCATTCATATATGGATGGATTTTGGCAGATTAAGAAATATATTGGAGAAGGAAAGTTTACAGGTATTTTTTCTTCTGTACAGATGTTTGTTATAAGTAATGGTGTAAATACAAAGTATTTTTCAGCAGCAAGCGATGCGGAATTGAACCCGAAGTTTATTAGCGGATGGCTTGATGAGGATAATAATCCTGTGGCAGATTTACTTGATTTTGCAGGAAGCGTGCTTCGTATACCTGAAGCACATGAAATGATTGCGAGATATACTGTGTTGGATGAGGATGCAAAGCGTTTGATTTTACTTCGTCCTTATCAGATACATGCAATAGAGGCAATCAGGGAAGCTTCAAAAATTGGAAAGTCGGGTTATGTATGGCATACAACCGGTTCCGGTAAGACATTAACTTCGTACAAGGCAACAAGAAATCTGTTGATGGATATTCCGGCATTGGATAAGACTATCTTCCTGATTGACAGAAAAGATTTGGACACGCAGACAACACAGGCATTTCAGGCTTATGCCAATAATGACTTGATAGATGTTGACGAGACTGAGAATGTTACAGATTTGAAGAACAAGCTAAAATCTGGTGATAGGCAGGTGATTGTTACAACAATCCAAAAGCTTCAGAGATTAATATCTAAGAGACTTACAGAGGGAACACCCGAATATAACAAGATTAAAAAACTGAAAATTGCGTTTGTTGTGGATGAGTGTCATAGAGCGGTTACTCCGAATACAAAAAGAGAGCTGGAAAGATTTTTTGGTAATTCATTATGGTTTGGTTTTACTGGCACACCACGTTTTGCAGAAAATCCATATCCGCAGATGGGTGATTTGCCTCGTACTACTGAGGAATTGTATGGAGAGCGTTTGCATAAATACACAATACAAAATGCAATCCATGATAACGCAGTACTTGGTTTTCAGGTAGAGCATAATGGACCGAAGAACATAGAAGATGAAACAAACAGTAGTGCATATGATAATGAGGCGCACATGCTAAAAGTATTAGATGTGATTTTGAATAAATCATATTATAAGCTTGGATTTCAAAATGGAAAGGGAATGACTTATGAAGGACTTCTTACAACAAGTTCCATTCAGTTGGCACAGAAATATTATGAGCTGTTAAAGCAAGTGAAAAATGGAGAAACATCACTTGTTATTGATGACAGAATCAAGCAAGTGCTTCCGGACTTCCCTAAGTTTGCTATTACATATTCTGTAAGTGAGAATGAAGAAGGTTCACAAGTTAACCAACAGAAGATGCAGGAGTCTTTAGATGATTATAATAGTATGTTTGACACAAAGTATGAGCTTTCACAAATTCGGGGCTATAATGGAAACTTAAATAAGCGACTTGCAAGAAAAGATACGAAGTTTAAGAGCAGAAATGAACAGCTTGATTTAGTTATTGTAGTAGACCGTTTGCTGACCGGATTTGATGCACCATGTATGTCTACCATATTCATTGATAGACAACCGATGGGACCACATGATCTGATACAAGCTTTTTCAAGAACCAATCGTATTTTGGACGAGAATAAAACATACGGACAGATTGTTACATTCCAAGCTCCTAAGTTGTTTAAAGAGTGTGTTGATAATGCCGTGAAACTGTATTCGGCAGGTGGAACCAAAGAAGCACTTTTAGCTGATTGGGATGAGATTGAGGCGGCATTTAAAAAGGCATTAGCTGCATTAAGAATTTCAGCGCCAACACCATCGGATGTTCCGGGAATGTCTGATAAAGAAAAGGAAACTTTTGCTAAGCTGTTCCAAAGCTTTGATGGATTATTTGCACAATTAAAGTCGTTTACCAATTACGAAGAAGAAATGCTTAAAACATACGGAATAACAGAAGAAGAGTATGTTGATTATGCAGGGCATTATTTGAATGTTTTAGAGGAGTTAAAATCTAAAAAAACGGGTGATGATTCAGGAGACGAGCTTCCATCAGAACAAGATATTGATCCTGATTATGAGCTTATGGCATATAGTAATACTAAGATTGACTATGAGTATATCATTAATTTGATTCAGAATATTGTAACGCCAGATGAATCGGATGAAGATATTACTCCGGAAGAAAGACAGAAGAAGATTGATGAAGTAAAGCAGTATGTGGAAGAACTTCGTAAAGAGAATCCAAAGGTTGCAGATATTATGGCTAACTTGATTTATGAAATTGAGTTAGATGAGAGTAAGTATAAAGGGCAATCCATTCTTAATATTGTCGAGAATACAAAGCAGGAGTGCATAGACAAGGTTATAACTAATTTCTGTATTACATGGTATGCATCAAAAGATGATGTCATGTATGCAGCAACTCATTATAGAAATGGAGAGATACCAAATGAGAGTGCAATCAAAGCAACCATAGATTTTACCAGCTATAAGGAAGCAGAGGAAAGGGTGCTTCCAAAATTCAAATACTATGCTTTATTGATGGCAGAACTTAAAAAAACTTTAGAGGAAGAAATAAAGCCGTTGATTTCTCATTAATAGTATGGCATAAGCTGTTAATGATATTCTTAATTGTTTATATCAGCGTAAGGAGCTTCAAGAATGGAGGTAGCTTATGCTAAAAGATATGGGCAATACAACACTTTTTTGCGAGTATTACAAACAATGGGTGGATGTATATAAGAAAGGTGCGATTAGAGAGGCAACAATGTCAAAGTATCTGATGACACAGAAATGGATTGAAAAGCTGGCGCCAGAATTAACAATTGCCGGTTTGACAAGAACTGTGTATCAACAGCTTTTGAACGATTATGCGAAAGAGCACGAAAGACAAACAACATTGGATTTTCATCATCAATTAAAAGGAGCAATTCTTGATGCTGTTGATGAAGGACTTATCGACAGAGACCCTACAAGAAAGGCAATTATCAAAGGAAAGACACCACGAAATAAGAAGATTAAATACTTAAATCAGTTTGAATTGCATACGCTGATTGCAGACCTTGATATTAAGGAAGAACCTAATTGGGATTGGTTCATACTGCTTGTTTCCAAAACCGGTATGCGTTTTTCGGAGGCGCTTGCGATTACACCATCTGACTTTGATTTTGCAAGACAGACATTGTCAATAAGTAAGACATGGGATTATAAAGGCGATGGTGGATTTATGCCAACAAAGAATAAATCCTCGGTAAGGAAAATTCAAATTGATTGGCAGATAGTTGTTAAGTTTTCCGAATTGATAAAGGGAATGCCTGAAGATAAACCGATTTTTATTGGCGATAGTAAGGTTTACAATTCAACGGTAAATGATGTGCTTACAAGACATTGCAAGTCTTGTGGCATTTCTGAGATTTCGATTCATGGGCTTAGACATACACATGCTTCTTTACTTTTGTTTGCTGGAGTGTCGATAGCGAGTGTTGCCCGTAGATTGGGACATGCAAGTATGACAACTACGCAGAAGACATATTTGCATATCATTCAGGAGTTGGAAAATAAGGATGTGGATCTTGTGATGAGAACATTATCAGGTTTGTAAAGTAAAATAGTAACGAGGTGTACTTACGCTGATATTTTATAATTTGTGAAAGCTGTCCGTGTTAAGCTTGGTTTTACCGGGATGTAGTGACGGATGTGTGGGACTGCAGTACGTGGACTACAAAAATCCTATAGAAATGACTTGTATTTTTCCCATGAAATGGATTATAATACAATATGGAAAGCAAAGAAGCTTTGTAAAACAGGTATCTGGTTTTACAGAGCCTTTTGTTTGTATATTGGAAACAGGCAATTGTGAGGGCAAAGAAATGAAATGTATCTCGTGGAATGTAAACGGTCTTAGAGCCTGCGTGGGAAAAGGATTTTTGGAGGCCGTAAAAGCCTTGGATGCGGATATTTTCTGCGTACAGGAAACCAAATTGCAGCAGGGGCAGATCGATTTGGAGCTGGAGGGCTATTATCAATATTGGAATTATGCAGAGAAAAAGGGCTATTCCGGAACGGCGGTCTTTACCAAAAAAGAGCCTTTATCCGTAAGAACAGGCATAGGAAAAGAAGAGCATGACAAGGAAGGAAGAGTCATTACTCTGGAGTATGAGTCTTTTTATTTTGTAACAGTGTATACACCCAATTCGGGAGACGGGCTGAAAAGACTGGATTACCGGATGCTTTGGGAAGAAGAATTTCTTGCTTATGTAAAGGGGCTGGAAGAAAAGAAACCGGTGATCATATGTGGGGACTTAAATGTGGCCCACAGGGAAATAGACTTGAAAAATCCCAAAACGAACCGGAAAAATGCTGGATTTACAGATGAGGAGAGAGAAAAGTTTACAAGGCTTTTAGATGCTGGATTCATTGATACATTCCGATATTTTTATCCAGAGTTAGAAGGAGCTTATTCCTGGTGGTCTTACCGGTTTCAGGCAAGGGCAAAAAATGCAGGATGGAGAATTGACTATTTTCTAGTATCGGAATGCTTAAAGGACAGGCTTAAAGATGGAAAGATCCACAGTGATATATTCGGTTCTGACCATTGTCCGGTGGAGCTTTTCATAGATATGGAAGCATATAATATTGAGGAGAGATGAGGCGGATGGGAAAGGGAAAATGTTCCAGTATACTTGCAGGGGTCTTTTCCGTTATATTTATATTAGGATCATTGGTATTGCCCAATGTCCTGCCCGGAGCAAAAGCTGCAACAGGTCAGGCGGCTAAGGAGCAGGCTGGTGCTGTATCAGCGGATTCGGTGGAAGAAGCCGGAAGGAATATGCAGGAGATGGAAGTCCATTTTCTGGATGTGGGGCAGGCAGACTGTATTCTGGTCAGTTGCGGCGGGCATTCTATGCTGGTGGATGCAGGCAACAATCAGGATGGAGAAATGATTACGGCATATTTAAAAGAGCAGGGGATTACGGAGCTTGATTATGTGATTGCCACACATCCTCATGCAGACCATATTGGAGGACTGGACACAGTTATTGAGAATTTTGGGATTAAAACATTGTTTATGCCCCAAAAGGTACATACAACAGCAACCTTTGAAGATGTAATAGCTGCAATTGAAAATCATGATTTGTCCATTACTGCTCCAAAGCCGGGAGATACCTATCCATTGGGAAGCAGTTCTTTTACCATACTGTCGCCGGTTAAAGAGGACTATGGTGAGGAATTGAATAACTGGTCTGTGGGCATCAAGCTGGTACACGGTTCTAATTCCATTGTAATGTGCGGAGATGCGGAAGAAGAGGCAGAGGAAGACATCTGCTTAAGCGGGCTGGATATTTCGGCTGATGTGTTGAAGTTGGGTCATCATGGCAGCAGAACATCCACTGGAGAATTATTTTTAAAGACAGTAGACCCGAAATATGCTATTATATCCTGTGGGAGAGGAAACGATTACGGGCATCCTCATAAGGAAACCCTTAAGAAGCTGTCTGAGGCAGGTATTTTCGTGTTTCGTACAGATGAGCAGGGCACTATTATATTGGAAAGTGATGGAAAAAGCCTGCAGTTCAATGCGGAGCCCGGTACCAGGGAATAAAATGAAAAATGTGAGTTTTTTGAAGGGAGAAAGAAACATGTTAGTGGTTGATCGATTTGAAGAAAATATAGCAGTTTGTGAAAAGGAGGATAAGACCTTTGTAAAAATTCCAAAATATAAGCTGCCGCTACAGATAAAGGAAGGTGATTTCATTACACTGGATGAAAAAGGTGTTTATGTAATTGCCGCAGAAAAAACAGAGGAAAAGAAACAGGAAATTCATGAAAGATTTCATAAGCTGTTCAAATAATAAAGCAGATTTTTCCAGATATGTGAATATTTTATATGTAAAAATGCTCATACTTAGGATATAAAGGTCCGGGTATGAGCATTTTTATATGCTTATTCTGTTAGACAGGTTTTGATAATCCGGCGGAAAAGGAGAAAAAGGATGGAAGCATTAAAAGGAAGCAAGACAGAAAAAAATTTAATGGAAGCCTTTGCAGGAGAGTCCATGGCAAGAAACCAGTATTGCTATTTTGCAAAAAGAGCAAGAAAAGACGGCTATCATCAGATTGCCAATCTGTTTGAAGAAACAGCAGCAAATGAAAAGGCCCATGCAAAATTGTGGTTTAAGCTGTTACATGATGGAATCGGTCCTACAGAAGTGAATCTGACAGAGGCAGCCAAGGGCGAACATTACGAATGGAGTGATATGTATCCAAGGTTTGCAAAGGAAGCAAGGGAAGAAGGATTTGAAGCCATTGCGCGTATGTTTGACAGGGTAGCGGAAATTGAAAAGGCTCATGAAGAACGATATTTAAAGCTGCTGAAAAATGTAGAAGGCGGCCTTGTATTTACAAAGGAAGGAGATGCCATCTGGCAGTGCTTAAACTGCGGTCATCTGGTCATTGCAAAAGAGGCTCCGGAGGTATGTCCTGTATGCGCCCATACACAGGCATATTTCCAGGTAAAGGCGGAGAACTATTGATATGATGATCATGGACGGTAACCAGGCAGCCGCATATGTTGCATATGCCTTCTCGGAGGCGGCAGTGGTGTATCCCATCACCCCCTCATCCACAATGGCGGAAAGTGTGGAAAATTGGGCAGTGGAAGGCAGAGAAAATATTTTCGGCAAGCCGGTAAAGATAGCACAGATGCAGTCGGAAGCAGGTGTGGCAGGAGCCCTTCACGGAGCCCTTACAGCAGGCGCCTTTACAACCTCTTTCAGTGCTTCCCAGGGACTTCTTCTTATGATACCGAATATGTATAAGATTGCAGGAGAGCTGCTTCCCTGTGTGATCCACGTAGCAGCAAGGACCATATCCAGCCATGCCCTTTCCATATTTGGGGATCATCAGGATGTATATGGAACCAGGCAGACCGGATTTGCAATGCTTTGCAGCAATAATGTGCAGGAAGCAATGGATATAGCGGCAGCGGCCCATCTTGCAACCATAAAGGGAAGAGTTCCGGTTCTGCATTTCTTTGATGGGTTCCGGACCTACCATGAACTGCAGAAGGTGGAGGAATGGAAATACGAAGAATTGAAGGAAATGTTTCCACAAAAAGAAGCGGAAGAATTTAAAAACAGAGGAGTTCATCCAAACAATCCCATACTTCGGGGCAGCGCCCAGAATCCGGATATCTTCTTTCAGGTAAGGGAGGCTTCCAATTCCTATTATGATGCTTTTCCAGAGGTTGTGGAGCATTATTTACAGGAAATCAACAAAAGGAAAAAGACGGATTATCATTTGTTTGAATATTATGGCGCAAAGGATGCCACCCAAATCATCATTGCCATGGGCTCTGTCTGCAATACAATCGAGGAAGTCATAGACAGCATGGAGGAAAAAGTGGGATTGATCAAGGTCCGCCTGTTTCGTCCCTTCTGCAAGGAGCGCTTTTTAGAGGCGATTCCTAAAACTGTGAAGAAAATCAGTGTGCTGGACCGGACAAAGGAGCCGGGTGCCGTAGGAGAGCCACTTTATCTGGAAATAGCGGCAGCATTGAAGGGAACGGATTTTGAGACAGTTTCCCTTTATGGGGGACGTTACGGATTAAGCTCAAAGGACACCACGCCGGATCAGATCCGCGCCGTATATGCCAATGAACAGAAAAAGAAATTTACCATAGGAATCCGGGATGATGTAACCAATCTTTCGCTGGAACCTGTATCCCTTCTGAAAAAAAGGGATAATCATGGAAAAGCTGGAAAGGGAGGGGAAAAGGAACAATTTTCCTGCAAATTCTGGGGCTATGGTTCAGATGGAACGGTAGGCGCCAACAAAAATACGGTCAAGCTTATGAGCAGCCTGTCAGATGGACAGGTACAGGCATACTTTGAATACGATTCCAAGAAATCAGGAGGGCTGACCATTTCCCATCTGCGTTTTTCCAAAGAAAAAATCCGTTCCTCCTATTTGATTTATGAACCGGATTTTGCCGCCTGCCACAATGTATCTTATCTGGAAAAATATGATATGGTAGAGGAAATCAGGGAAGGCGGCACTTTTCTTTTAAACTGTCCTTATGAAGAGGCGCAGTTGGAGGAAAAGCTTCCCGGCAAAGTAAAAAAATTGCTGGCAGAAAAAAATATCAGCCTCTGGATTATCGATGCAGGCGCCCTTAGCCGGGAAATCGGATTAAGAGGAAAGACAAGTACGATTTTACAGGCGGCATTTTTCCAGGCATCCGGGCTTCTGCCAAGAGATAAGGCAGAAGAAGCCATGCAGGAAGCGGTAAAAAAGTCCTTTGGAAAAAAGGGAGAAGAAGTAGTATCCAAAAATATACAGGGAATCCGGTTAGGATTTGAGAAGGTAAAAAGGATAAGCATACCGGAGCAGTGGAAGGAAGCACAGGCAAACGATTCCAAGGTGGAAAAACGCTGGAAAAAGGAATCAGCAGGTCAGAAGGATCTGCAGGGCGAAAAGCGGGCTGATACGATAGAGTTCGTAAATGACATTTTAGAGCCGCTAAATGCAGGAAAGGGAAATGAGCTTCCCGTATCGGCATTTCTGGATATTGCAGATGGAACCCTGCCCCTTGGTACTGCTGCTTATGAAAAAAGAGGAATTGCAGATGAGGTGGCAAAATGGATACCGGAAAACTGCATTCAGTGCAATATCTGTTCTTATGTATGTCCTCACAGTGTCATCCGTCCGGCAGTGTGCAATAAGGAAGAGGCAGAAAGCGCACCAAAGGGCATGGAGCTTCTTGATATGACAGGTATGCCGGATTATTCTTTTGGAATTACAGTATCCGTTATGGACTGTACCGGCTGCGGCGCCTGTATAGAAAACTGTCCCGGAAAAATGGGAAAGAAGGCATTGGAATACAGTCCGCTTGCAAAGGAAAGGGAGCGGAAAAAACAGGATTATTTTGCATATGGGCAGGTACTGTCACCAAAGGAAGAGGTGCTTGAGAAGTTTCCGGAAACTACCGTAAAGGGAAGCCAGTTCAAAAAGCCCCTGCTGGAATTTTCGGGAGCATGTCCGGGCTGCGGAGAGACTCCATATGCAAAGCTGGTAACACAACTGTTCGGAGAGCGTATGGTAGTAGCCAATGCAACAGGCTGTTCCTCTATATGGGGAGGCAGCGTGCCCTCAGCGCCTTATACGGTAAGCAGGGAAGGAAAAGGACCTGCATGGGCAAGCTCACTATTTGAGGACAATGCAGAATTCGGATACGGGATTACCATGGCGGAGGATATTCTGCGAAAGGAAGGGGACGACAAGATTTCCCACTGGATATTTGGCGGTGACGGCTGGGCCTATGATATTGGATTTGGAGGCCTTGACCATGTGGCAGCCAGCGGCATGGATATCAATATTCTGATTTTCGATACAGAAGTATATTCCAACACGGGAGGACAGCAGTCCAAAGCAACTCCTTTTGGAGCCACGGCCAAGTTTTCGCTGGAAGGAAAAAGGAAAAAGAAAAAGGATCTGGCAATGATGCTTATGCAATATGAAAATATTTATATTGCCCAGGTGGCGCAGGGTGCCGACAGGCAGCATTGCATCAAGGTGTTGTTGGAAGCGGAAAGCTATCCGGGACCTTCTATCATTATTGCTTATGCGCCCTGTATCAGCCATGGCATCATGGGAGGAATGTCCAATGCCCAGGCAACGGAAAGGTTAGCAGTGGATACCGGATATTTTCATCTGTTCCGTTATGATCCAAGAAGGCTTGAGGAAGGAAAGGGCCCTTTTGTACTGGATAGTAAAAAGCCAAAGGAATCCTATGAGGAATTTGTAAAAAGAGAGCTGCGTTTTAAGAAAATGACAGAGAAAAATGCAGAGGCTGCAAAAGAATATCTGGAGGAAGCTGCCAGATATGCAGAGGTAAAATATGAAAGACTGAAGCTATTGGAAAAGCTTATGAATTTAGAAGTAGAAGAAAAATAGTAAGGTAAGAAAGGAAAAGAAGAGGATGAGCGACAGCAATAAGAAATATGTATGCCCCTGTCAATATGTATATGATGAGAAGCAGGGGGATCCAGAAAACGGCATTGCGCCGGGAACAAAATGGGAAGATGTACCGGATGACTGGCTTTGTCCCGTGTGTGGACTTCCGAAGGCGGCATTTGAAAGGCTGGAGGAGTAAAGAATATGGCAGACGGCTGCTGCATGGTTTTTGTGCGGCAGCCGTTGTTTTGTTTCCGATTGTTTTCATAAAGCAGCCGGAAAAATATATGAAGTAAAGAAATGAAAAAGGTTGTAGCATGCAAAAGAATTGATTATAATGTAGATGATATAGATTCAAATGATAGGAGATTGAAATTGGGCATATTGGAAAAGGAAAAGGGAGCCGGAAATCTTGAAAGAAATCCGGAAACCCGAAGGATGATTTCTGAGATTAAGGAGCTGTTTGATGAGATTCAAAAGAAAAAGAGCCGGGATAAAAGGAATGAAATTGATGAGAAGCGGTTTATCCTGCTGTTAGGGGGCATTTCTGTATGCAGGAAAATCCCCGGTATTTCCAGGCATATGGGATATGAAAGCTTATATGTGTGTGAAAGGCAGGAAGATGCCGCTGCAGTAGCGGACCACTTGGACCGGATGTATGGAATCAAGGATAAAGAGGGGATTTTCCATACTTGCAGAAGGCTGTTTTCTTCGGATGAGGATTACTTACAGTTTGAAAGCTTCTGGAATGGAAAGCCTGCATTTGACGTAAAGAGGCTGAATCCTCAGGGAAGGGAAACCTTTGAAACCTGCAGGGACTATGCAAAGCTGTTTGAACCACTGGTAAAGGAAGGCGGTTTTTTTGCATGGGACTGTAACGAAAGGATTGGATTATGCAGAACCGCTTATGCCTGCGGGATGTTAGAGGAAGAGGAATTCTGGCAGCTTACCGTTCCACTGGCAAGGGAAGCGGAAAGCAGATATGGTTCATGGACGGAATATGCCATGAGCTGTTTGTACGGGGCGATATATTTTATGTTTTGCCAAAGTGCCATGAAAGAAGAAACCTGCAGGTCTTTTTATGAAATCAACAGGGATTTGGTCTGCCATCTGCTGAAGGAGCAGGGAGCATGGGAAAGAAATGAATGGTTCCATTATCCCAAAAAGAAGTTTGCAAAAGAAAAGGAAGAAATAAAGGAGCTTTTAAAGAACTGGGAAGGACCTGCGGGCTGTATTGCCACAGACCGGATCATGGTTGACGGATGTAAAGTGGGATATATGTACAGGGAAGAGCCCGGAGCTGAAAATCAATGGGACAGCGGCTGGCGGTTCATGGCCGGAGATGAAAGCGAAGAATATATGAATCATCCGGATAATTCCGGGATTTATCATCTAAATACTATTTGCAATTATGATGAGGATATTATGAGCTTTCTGCATTCACCCTATAAAAATGCATATTTTCGGGACGAGGATGGAACGTTCAAGTGGGAGGAATTAAAAGAGCAGGAATGAAAGAAAAGAAAAAATTTATATTTGTGGAATGGGTGTGTCTATGCAAAGTGGTTTATCAGAATTAGAAATAGGTATTCTTTTATGGATTCAGGAAAACCTCAGGTTTTCTTTTCTGAATCCAATCATGCAGTTTATTACTACTTTGGGAGATAAAGGTTTTTTTTGGATACTTGTCTGCATTCTTCTGGTGTTGTTTAAGAAAACAAGAAGAATTGGAGTCATTGCGGCAGTTGCTTTGGCGTTGAATACACTTATCGTAAATGTTATACTAAAAACACAGATCATGCGAGTCAGACCTTTTGTGCTGGAAGAAGGGATTTCGTTGATTACCAGGCTGCCTAAGGATTCTTCTTTTCCGTCAGGGCATACAAGTGCTTCCTTTGCCACGGCAGTCATAATGTTTAAGGGACTTCCCAGATATGCGGGGATTCCTGTACTGGTACTGGCATTCCTGATTGGATTCTCCCGCCTGTATGTAGGAGCGCATTTTCCTACAGACGTGCTGGCCGGAGCAGTAATCGGGACTACAGTGGCACTGGCTGTCTGGTGGTATTTTAAGAAATATGTATATAAAGATTTAGACAGGCTGAAAAAATAGAGAAAGATTAGAAACAGAGGAAAGAGAAATGAAAAGGAAAATCACAATAATCGGCATGTGGCTGCTTTTGCTGACAGCAGGCGCTGCAGGCTGTGAAAAAGAACAGGCAGAAATGGAAACAGAAGAAATCGGTCAGGAAGTGGAAGAGGTAGAAGAAGAAATGCTGAATCAATGGGTGGATGAGGATGGAAATATTGTGGCTGCCCCTACCTCGCAGGAAATGGACCATAAGGAACAGGATGATATGTCTGTCAGCGAAAACAGCGGAGTTCATAGAGAAATGATCTCAGAAGATAATCCGGAAACGGAAAATAACCAAGAGGAATCCGGAAAAGCTGAAGAGGCCGTAGATGAGGCAGAAGAAAAAGGGTATCTAATTGTGATTGATGCAGGACATCAGCAAAAGGGCAACAGTGAAAAGGAGCCCATCGGTCCCGGAGCAACGGAGCAAAAGGCAAAGGTAGCGGGAGGAACCCATGGAGATGCCAGCGGCTTAAAGGAGTATGAGCTGACTTTGCAGGTAGCCCTTAAGCTACAGGCAGAACTGGAAAAACGGGGATATCAGGTACAGATGATTCGGACCACTAATGATGTGAATATGAGTAACAGCGAAAGGGCAATTGTTGCCAATGAGGCCAATGCGGATGTATTTATCAGGATTCATGCTAATGGTTCGGAAGATTCCAGCGTGAACGGAATGATGACCATCTGCCAGACGTCGTCCAATCCTTATAACGGCAATCTGTATGAACAGAGCAAGAGCCTGTCGGAAAAGGTGCTGAATTGTACAGTGGCGGCTACTGGGGCAAAAAAACAGTATGTATGGGAAACAGATACTATGAGTGGCATCAATTGGGCAGCAGTGCCTACCACCATTATTGAAATGGGATATATGACCAATGCCAATGAGGATTTGCTAATGGCATCTTCAGATTATCAGGACAAGCTGGCAAGTGGTATGGCGGATGGAATTGAGGAGTATTTGGGGCAGCGGTAAAGTGGCGCTAATAGACAGCCGGAAAGAAAAGGGAGAAATAATTGCAAGACTGTTTTTACAAATTTTTCTATGCTATAATTTAATCGTCATTATTTATATATACTATATTTCACAGGGGGACAAAGATGAAGAAAAACTTTACGAAAACATTGGCGGTTTATATGATGGCGGCTCTGATTGTGACAATTATCTGTGTATTCAGCTATCAGACATATGTGAGCAATCGTGACAATACAGCATCCAGTTATGAAAAGCTTGATATGGTGGAGAAAAAAATAGCGGATAACAACCAGCAGATTGCCACTCTTACAGAAAGCCTGGGAGGAAATGCGCTGGCAAAAACAAGAGCATTTGCGGAAATGCTAAAATTGGATCCCGGGATTTTACAGGATAAAGGACGAATGTCCCAGGTCATGGAAAAACTGATGGTTGATGAGATGCATGTGATTGATGAAAACGGTATCATTACCCACAGCACGGTAGACGCTTACATAGGGTTTGATATGGGCAGCGGCGAGCAGTCAGCGGCATTTCTTGTAATCAATCAGGATCCTTCTATAGAAATCGTGCAGGAACCTCAGGCAAATGCGGCGGAGGGGAAACTGGTACAATATATAGGGGTTGCCAGACAGGATGGAAAGGGATTTGTGCAGACCGGTGTAAGAGCCGAGGTCTTAGAAGGATTAATGGCTGCCACGGCTACGGATGCTGTATTAAAGGACTATGTGATTGGAAAGACCGGATATGTGTTTGCCATTGACAAATCCACCAATGAAATACTGGCATTGAAAAACGAAGCGCTCATAGGAGAGCAGGCGGACAAGGCCGGTTTTCCGTTAGATATGAAGGAAGGGAAGGGCACACTTACCATTGACGGCTCCAGAGGGCATTACGTGGCAAAATATTATGAAGATATGGTGATAGGAACCTTTATCCCCAATTCGGAATATTACGAAACAAGATGGAGCCAGACCGTGGTGGTGACTATTTGTATCCTGCTTATCCTGGGTGTCTTGATGATTATGATCAATTCTATGGTTTCCAAGAAAATCGTGAAAGGAATCACGAATATTGCTTCAGGCCTTACTGAAATAGCAAACGGCAACTTAGATGTGAAAATTCAGGAAAATGATAATCCAGAGTTTCAGATACTTTCCCAGAACATAAACACCATGGTTGCAAATATAAAAGGTACATTAGACAAAAACAGCCAGCTGATTTTAGAACAAAAGGAAGAAATGCAGCTAAATAAAAATCTGATCACAAATGTACATAATATATGCGAAAATATTCATAGTGTCTCAAGTGAAACACTGAATAATGCCCAAATGCTTTTAAACGGCGGTGAAGAACAAAATCAGGTCATTTCAGAGCTGCGCATGGTAATGGATGGGCTGGTAAGGCAGATTGGTGAAAATGAAAAAGTTTCAAAAGAAGTATCGGAGCATACCTCTTCCTCCATAGGCGATATTAAAAATACAAGAAATAAAATGAATGATCTGTCAGATTCCATTTCGGAAATCGCACAGAAATCCGGTGAGATTGAGAAGATCATCGGAGATATAGATTCCATAGCCTCCCAGACGAATATGCTATCCCTGAATGCTTCTATCGAAGCGGCAAGGGCGGGTGAAACAGGAAAAGGGTTTGCAGTAGTTGCAAGTCAGGTGGGAGAACTGGCGGCAAGGAGCACCCGGGCGGCAAAGGAAACCAGCGAACTGATTAGTGCGTCCATGCAGGCAGTGGAACGTGGAAAAGAAATAGCATATCAGGTAGTGGGCGAGTTTATGGATACCGTAGTCAAGATAGAAGAGTCGGGAAAGGATATGGAAAAAATCACATCCATGGCGCAGGAACAAGTGGCTTCGGTACAGGAAGTACTAGAAAAGCTTACGGTGATTTCAGAAGTGATTGAAAGGAATTTTGAAATTTCGCAAAGCAGTGAAAATACGGCAAAACTGCTTTCCAACGAGGCAGAGAAGCTCAGAGAGGCTACACAGGGGTAGTAAAGGGGGAAAAAGATGCCTATTTTTTTATTATTAGGTATAGGTCTCATCCTTTATGGGGTTCAGGAGGATAAAAAGGGTAAAAGTCGTTGTTGCATAGAATGTATGGCAACAGTAGTTTTCATAAAACGGAATAAGCATGCATGCCCGGATGCACATGCAAGCCTGCGCCGGCCTGTATATGAGTATTTCTATAAAGATAACTTGTATGAGGTTAGCGGCTGTGGCAGAAATTATAATTTACCTAAAGTGAATGAAAAGGTTAGAATTTTTATCAATCCTAACAATCCACAGGATATATATGAAAAAGGCAATTCAACAGCATTTTATGTATCGGGCATATCTTTTATAGCGCTGGTGGTGATTTATTATGTATGCATTCTTTTTGCATGATATGAAAAAGCTAGCCGGAACCTCATGATGCCAGTTATTTTTACGGGTCATTTAAGCCAAAAAGCAATCTTAAGACAGTCTTAAGGTTGCTTTTATTTTGTTTTCAGGCTGATTCTATATAGTGGGAAAAAACAAGGCAGGGAGGTTTTTATATGTTGGAATGCAGCGGATTGTGCCGGATTTAAATGAAATTTAAAGTCAGGCAGGAGAATTGATCCAGAAAGAAGCAGTTTCGTTACAGGCAAAAATGGATGAATTAAGATTTGAGGACTTTCGGATTACGGACTATCCGGTTGCATTTTTTTGTGGAAATAACGATTATGTAGTGTCAGGGAATGGGAAGGAATATGAAATTGTAGAAATGATGAAAGGACATACTTTCTCGGATGCGGATTTTAAAGAAGAGGTAATCGTAAAGCAGGTGGATGCTAATGAGCAGGTAGTCAGCCTGTACAAACAGGAATTAAAGCTGTTAAAAAAGGCTGCTTTTGCGGAAAATATTGACGATATAAAGGCGCTTATAATAAAATATAAGGAGTTGGAAGAAGAAAGATATATGGAAGCCTTTGAAAGCTACGAAAAGGGAAGCGGGAAGTATGGCATAAGTATATTTTTAAAAAGAAGAAAGAGATAGAATGGGAGAATGTAATATAAAGTGTGTAAGTTACCGGTAACAAAACTTACGCACTTTAT
>CAMWWJ010000032.1 GCA_947177925.1 uncultured Lachnospiraceae bacterium | reverse complement strand
TAAAGTGCGTAAGTTTTGTTACCGGTAACTTACACACTTTATATTACATTCTCTACGGCAATCGAGATATGGGATTTTTGAATTGGCACATTACTCTCAAAAATCATAAAAATCTAACATCCGTTGCATTAAATCGTAATCAAATTCATAACATTTGCTTTTGTCAAGATATTTTCCCATAAACTCTGCTTTTATCTCAGCGTTGTACTCACCACCATTTGCCTCTACATAAGCGGTATAATCCTTGTTTATTTGTTCCCTGTAACGCTTTGCCGCTTCCGAATAGTATATGTAGTCGTGCCCTCTGTCCTCATATTCAACAAAACAAAAGCGGGAATTATCACCATACATATCATAGAATTTTTCGTATCCATTTTCAGGAAGGACTGTTGTATCGTCTTTGCTGTGAATCACCATGATATCCGCATCAGAATTTGCAAATCCATCTATGGCACTATAAGCAGCATATTTTCCAAATTCCACTCGTTCATACAAAGAAACATAAGGCATAAATAACTTAATACCGGAACCAATCATAGACTCGCCCTGCTGTTCAAACAAATCGGTAGAACGGTCAAACCCGGCAACAAGCACCGCTGCTTTCACATCAGGATGGCAGTTCAACACATTGCCAACAGAATAGCCGCCCCAACTATGCCCAAACAATACAATAGGCAAATCCTGATATTCATCAACTTGTTTTACATAGCGTAAAGCATAATCAAGATCAATGACGCCTTGTGGCAAACCTTCTACTGAATCGCCTTCACTTTCATCATTCCCAGTTGCATCATAAGCAAAAACCAAATATCCATTTGAAGTAAAATAATCGGCAATATCCATATATGTATTATGCCCACCACCACCAAGACCGTGAGCAATCACAAGTACACCTTTTATTTGCTGATCCTCTTTTGAATATTGATAACCTGCAAGAAGTTGTCCGTTATTTGACGGAAATACGCATTCCTCAACTTTCAAGCCTTCAAAGTCGTTTACGGAATAAGCCATCCATTCGGGAGTTTCAAACCTCGTACCAAAATTGTCCTGATAGACAATGACGGTTAAAACAGGCATTATTATAAGAAAAAATGCTGCTAAAATACATGTAATTGTAATCAATGCAATTTTCTTTTTATTTCTATGGTGTTTCATTTTTTTATTTTCCATTTTGTCCACTATTTCTCCTTTCATTTTGCAAACAAGTTTGCCTGTGCAAGTTTCCGCATTTGTTCTATTGCCTCTGGGTAAGGTATAAAATCAGAAATAAAATAACTTGTAATTGCCTGATAATCCTCTTCATAAAAGGAATTATCACACAATTCCAAAATAACTGCAGATACATCGATATCTTCCTGAGCTGATGGACATATTTTCATTTTTGCTCTATGTCGTCTCACCTCTTCTATCAGTTCTGCAAACTCATTGTCAAACCTAATCATTGGCGTCAGCTTAAATATATCATACAAATGACGTGAACACCGTTTCGATCTTCCTAATAGGTAATAATCGCAAAGGGCAAATACTTTATCAATATAAGTTCTTTCTAATGATTGCAGTTTCATAGGAAATTTCTCTAGAAGATACTCTTCTGCCAATTCACTCTTTTCCTTTTTCTGTAGATAATTTCCGATATAATTTTCAATTTCAATGATTTGTGTAGGAAAAGAATATGATCCCAAAGCCATTTCCAGCTTGACATATTGCGGAAGTCGATCGTCCTGTATTCCAAATACTGACTCATAAGAAAATAAATAGGCATTATAATCCCTGTCACTTTGTGTACTACTCCAATTAGCAATAGGCATCTCAAGTGTTTCACTGATTCCCTTTAAGATAACATTTTTCAGCTTCTTTCTTCTGCTTTCTCCAATATGCTCACTAAAGGTAATATCGATGTCTTCAGAAAATCTATCTATTACATGAAATCCTTTTGACAATGATGTGCCACCCTTAAAAACGCAGTTTTCCAGCTGTTCAGCCAACAGACGTAAAATTTGCGTCACATAATAATCTTTTTCTATAACTGTTGTCGTTCTTCCTATGCTGGCAGACACCTGTTCAATGACATCCTTAAATACTTCTCTATCTTTATGAAGATACATATTTAACACCCGTTTCATATATAGATTTATAGATTTTGACTGGATAATTGACAATAAACTTGTCAATCATATTTTTTGTTATTCTGTGATCGGCAGCATATTTTGATAGAATTTTCCCACAAACATCCAAGTCTTCTTCTGCACACTTTTCTATATCCTTTAAGCAGTCTAAAAACTGTAAAACCTGTACATTTTCCTCCGTAATTTCAACTGCTGGACGCCGTAGGATATATTTTCTATTCTTAATTGTCAGCTTCCGCACGGGCGCTGGTGCAAAATTACTGGTAATCTCTTCTGTAAAGGGTACTTGTGATGACAACCCCATACGATTTGCCAGGGTATAGCCAGAATAATATCCAATACGTTTTTCTTTGCGCTTAATATATTTATGGACAGCAACTGTATCAGCAGATAAGGTCATTGTCTCGCCTAGAATGTTTGCTTTAGGGAAATAATATACACCTACGTCAAATCTACATATTACCCCATCATCTGTAAGCTTCTTTAAATGATAGCGTAAATTCTCATCGGACATCTCAGGAAGTGTAATATCCCCCGTAAAAATCGGTTCTCCTGGAATATAATTTTTTTTTAAGTAGTCATACAGCATAAATTCAGCGCCTTTCGTTTTGTAAATATACCTATTACTTATTGTTAGTATAGATAAGTTATAATTTATTGTCAATAAAAATTATATCCAGGTATTCGCAATGTTAAGCTTTTTGCAAAGATGTTTCTTCATTGGTTATTCCATAGGCACCAGATTTTACCGTAACAATTGTATCATCGGATTAATTCTCCGCAAAGGGAATCTCCGTACTATTTTTCCCTTAAATTTTATTTTATATGGATTCCCGTTTCGTAATCTTTACCGTAGGCTTCTGTCCTTTTTTCTTGAACAACTTCGTATATGCTTTTACCTTCTTGCCATGTACTTTGATTCTAATATCGCTTTAAAAGTGAATTTCAGAAAGAAATATCGCAAAAAATATTATACTAGGAGGAACTTATATGCACATAAGAGACATATTAAGAAATATACGTGAATACAAGAATTTAAAGCAAACGGAAGTAGCAAAAGCAATTCATATTACCACGTTCCGCTGATTATATTCTACAGGCAGATTATCCGGCTTCCTCTTCCGATTCCAGAACAAATACCCGTCCTCAAAATATTTCGCCAAAAATTTATAACCCCTTAATATGAGTATAAATATCTATTGACAAACCCTTATTTTAAGGGTTATATTGATAAAACAAGCAGGATAACCATTAAAAGTGCAGATATCATATTGTATAGAAGGAAAGGAACATAGCCTTGAAAGAAAAACTATTTGCAGTATCCGATTCCCTGTCAGGAAAAGATATAAAACATCTCCGTAAAAAATTAAAATTAACACAGCGGGAATTTGCTGAATTAGTAAAGGTATCCGTGAAAACAATTGAACGTTGGGAAACCGGTGAAAAACCGATTACAGGGCCAATCATAACACTGGCAAAGCTTTTAAATGAATTTCCCCAAATACAATCAGAACTGAAAATACCAAAAAAGGATTATCCCATGCGTCTGTGGTATATGTACGAAAATGAAGTGTGTACGATTATTGATGTAGATGAACGTGAAAGAAATGTAAGGATTTGTAATTATACACGTAATTATGCCTCAAGGGCTTTTGGCAGAGTGGAAAAACCTACTTATGAACAATATGAGGAATTTTTAGAAAGCAGGTGTTTTCCACGAAGCAGAGACAAAATGAAACTTATCCTGCGAGACTTGGATTTACCTTTTTACGATCCACTGATGATTATAGAAAAGACCCAAGGGAAAATGGCAGAGGATAATTTTTGGATAAAGATAGAGAGGTGACAAAGATGGTTAATCTATTTGAGTTTCCACCACCTCCAAAAACACCCTGTCCAGCACATCCCAATCCCATATTCTGTCATCCTCCATCTCCTTTGAAATTCTCCCGTATCTTGCAATTTCATCCGCAATATACTTCTGGATTGCAGGCATTTTCGGATTCATGGCTTTTTCATTACTTTCTGCTTTTCTAATAAGCATCTTTTCTATTTCTTCTGATAATTCCTTTGGGAGAGGTTGTTTCAATAACTCATCGAACCTTACTGGGGGAATAACATGATTATTTTCAATATACTTACATGCCAGAAGCGGTCTCAGTGCATAAATATATTTCTTATATTTTACTTCATCACCTTTCAGATATTGCTGAAAAGTACTATTGGCAGTGCCATAATAATGATACAGTGCCGCTTTTTCAGAAAAATACCTCTTACAACTTTTGTATATTTCTTCCCATTCCGCTGTTGTCTTATAAACAATCGGGGAATTTGCCCACTCAAAAAGAGTGGCATTTCCTTTATGGAACTGAATAAGTGTTTTTTTCAAGTCCCATCCATTGATATCAAGCACTTCATCAAGCTGCCATTCAATCACATCTCTTTTTTCCTGAAGCTTTAAATAATCTTCTTTTGACCTTACATAGACAAATCTCACATCATAATCACTATCCGGTGATTCAACGCCCCAGGCCCTGCTTCCGGACTCCACCGCATAGAGAACTTTTACAGCTTCTTTTTTCTCTATTTCTGTAAGCTTGTCTAATATTTCCTTTTTAACATCTCTCATCAAAATCATCCTCTATTGCTTTTCTATTTACATATTCAACAAATTTTTCCACCTTTTCCATGTCAGGATTGTCCGGCAAGGTCGTATTCCGGGTTGCCGTCTCCAATCGGCTTTCATAATCAGACAACATTTCATAAAATTCCTTTGAAAATGTTTTGTCTTCCTTCTGAAAACCACCATGCCGAATGCTTTTCAGCAATTCCAGATCTTCCGTTCTATGGGTTCTGATTTCGCCCTTTTCCAAAATATCAATTGCCATCATAAACAGACGGATCAGGTGCATGGCATGTTTATTTAAATGATCGTCATCCTTCTTTTTGTTGCGCTTGCCGATTTTATCATATTCTCTAATAACGTTATTCATGATGCCTAACATATTCTCATAATCTCGCAATGGCAAATGCTTATATTCCGCATCTATGAATATTTCCGTCTTGAACTCCGGGCGTTCCGATTGGTCGATATAAATACTTATCCTTCCCTTATCGAACATTTCATTTTTCCGTCTGAAGTCTTCTAAGGCATTCTTCACAGAACGAAGAATGTGCTGTTCCCGCTCCTGCTGCGGCATGGAATCTCTGGCAATGGCATTCTGTAATCGTCTAAGCTGTGCACTTGCATATCCACCAAAAGACTTTGCGGCTCTTTTTGACAAAAACAGACTCTTATTATCTAATAATTCCTGCCCTAATCCTGTTTTTATCAAGTACTGTTCTTCGTCTAATCCCAACATTTCTATTGTGTTCGGATTACACTCAAGCAAGAGCTTCACAATCTTATTAAACGAATAGATGACTGTGTCTGTATTTTCATCCTCGTATTGTTCAAATCCCGTCAATCCCAACAAGTCGGACGGCAGATTTAATGTAATTCCCCTAAAATCAATGTCGCTGTTCTCATGATTGGTTCCGTATGCATAGCTTCCCCCAAGTCCCATAAGAATGATACGCTTTCCAAGCCTTGAATGGTTCCTTAAAAAATCATATTCCTTAGAATTCATAAGTTTTATAAAATCCATATTTATTATCCTTTTTCTTATTCCGTGTTCCTAATCAGGCTGCTGAAACCGCCAGAATCACATTGGCCTTATTTGAAAAAATTGGCGAGTTTTACTCGCCAATTCTTTCATATGTCTACTCTGTAAAATTCCTTTCCTCAAAACCTCTAATACGTCATCCACGTCTTTCCATTGGAAAGGCTACTGGTAATACCGGTATTCCTTAAATCCACCTTGCTTTTCTTTACTTCGCTTCCAGTAAATTCAACACGGATGATTTGTCTGCTGTGGGCAGGAACCTCTGCTGCCATATCCCTCACATCCTTAGTCAAGATTAGATTTCCATTGGCATAAATACGAATATCCAAGGTGGCAATGCTCTTCATTCTGAAATAGGTATTGTTGCTCACAGTGAGTTCTGCCGCAAAATGATCTCCTTCTTTATATACTTTGGATAATTCTACATATATCTTATCGCTCGGATATTGCTGATAGCTGGTTCCATATGTTTTAAAGACTTTTTCATTTGCTGCCACTGTCACTTTGCATGTATACTTTTTCCCTTTGCTTTTGGCAGTTATCGTAACTTTTCCCGGATGGTTTGCCTTTACCACACCCTTTTTTGAAACTGTGGCAACGGAATTGTCAGAAGAACTCCATTTTACCTTTGTAGCTCCGGCCAATTTCAACTTTAACTGGAAGCCTGCTGTTACAGTAGCCTTTTTATAATTCAAGTTCAAAGCCTTTACAGTTACCTTACATTTTGACACCGTATTACCGTTTTTAGCGGTAATGGTTGCCGTTCCCTTTTTTAATCCTTTGATAACACCCTTGGAGGAAACGGATACCACTTTTTTATTGGATGAGGAAAAAGTAGTGCCGTTCTGCCTATTGACAAGAGCCAGTGTCTGTTTTTCTCCCACATAGATGGTCAGCTTATTCTTTTTTAAATAAGTACCACTAGCCACTACCTTAACGCCATACATTTTTTTAAAATAATTATATGCATAGGAACCGTATTCACAGTATACAGTCTTTAATGAACTTGAATTAAAAGCAGCATATCCAATCGACTTTACACTGGCTGGAACTGTAATGCTCGTTAAGCTATTTGTAGAATCAAAGGCGTATGATTCAATTTTAATGACGGTGCTCGGAATGGTAAAACTTGAAAGAGATTTGCAAAATTGGAATGCCGATTCGCCAATTACCTTTATATTGTTCCCATTGATAACCACGTTTCTCAAGCTTTCACATCCAACAAAAGTATCTTCCGGAATCTGGTCCATACCTGGCGGAAAGGAAACGTCTGTCAATCCCTTACAATCATAGAAAACCGCCCGCTCCATCTTTGTAATCTGAGTCTTTGACAAATCTGCCCTATGAAGAGAATTACACCCTCTAAAAGCAAGCTGCTCAACACTTCTTAATGTGTTTGGAAACGCAAAATCGCTTAGCTTGCCACAAGACGCAAAGGCTCTTTCTTTTATCTCTTTCAATCCATTCCCTCGAAAGGTTACTTTTGTCAATTCATCACAATAGGAAAAAGCCTGTCCGCCAATTTCCCCTACGGTTGCCGGAATCTCTACACTTATAATATCCCGCACATAAAATGCACTATAACCAATGGATACTACCGGTTTTCCTTCGATGGTATCCGGAATCACAACATTCCTGTCGCTTCCCCGATAACCAGTAATTTCAATGCCTCCATTTACTTCCTTATAGTTAAAATCCTCTTCTGCAGCCGACACCGTCATTCCAAATGCCCCAATTGCCAGCAAAAGTGTTATCATTATCCCAATAATATGTTTTCTCATATCATGTTCCTCCTGACTTAAATAGTAAACTCACCTTTCTCAGTCAGCTTATCCTAATATTCGTATTTTATTATCAGTTCTTCTTCTCGCTCTTTCCCTCTTCCTTCTTCGGAAGCACAACCTTATCCAAATGCCAGATATCATCCACATACTCCTGAATGGTTCTGTCCGCAGTGAACTTGCCGGAACAAGCAACATTCAAAATAGCCATCTTCGCCCAGCGCTTTTCATCCTTGTAGGCTTTTTCCACCTTCTTCTGCGCTTTGGCATAGGACTTGAAATCCTTTAGGATGAAATAAGTATCCGCCTTTGCTGTACATTGGGTATTTAACAGGGAATTATACAAATCCCTAAACAGCTCCGGATCATTTGGGGAATAAAATCCATTGATCAACTGCATCAATACCTTACGTACATCCGAATCATTATTAAAAATTTCCATTGGGTCGTAGCCGCCATGCTGTTCATAATTTATGACTTCGTCAGAGGATAAGCCGAAAATAAACGCATTTTCTTCTCCCACTTCTTCTACGATTTCTACATTTGCTCCGTCCATGGTGCCAAGGGTAGGCGCGCCGTTCAACATGAATTTCATATTTCCGGTTCCGGAGGCTTCCTTACTTGCAGTGGAAATCTGTTCGGAAACATCTGCTGCCGCAAAAATTATCTCTGCATTGGAAACCCGGTAGTTTTCAATAAATACGACCTTTATTTTTCCTTGAATAGACTCATCATTATTGATTACATTTGCCACATTATTGATGAGCTTAATGGTAAGCTTTGCATTCCGGTAGCCTGCTGCCGCCTTTGCGCCGAAAATAAAGGTTCTCGGATAAAACTCCATATCCGGATGCTCTTTCAGTTCATTATATAAGTACATCACATGAAGGATGTTCAACAACTGGCGCTTGTATTCATGAAGCCTCTTCACCTGCACATCAAAAATGGAGCGGGGATCTACCTGAATTCCATTATGCTCTAAAATATAATTGGCAAGACGAACTTTGTTATGATACTTGATATTCATGAACTCCTGCTGTGCCTTTGCATCATCCGCATATATTTTCAGCTTGCTGATTCTGGAAAGGTCGGTAATCCATTCCGGCCCGATATGATCCGTAACCCAGTCTGCCAGCTGTGGATTTCCATGCAGTAAGAAACGGCGCTGAGTAATGCCATTTGTCTTATTGTTGAATTTCTCAGGCATCATTTCATAGAAGTCCCTTAACTCCTGATGCTTTAAAATCTCCGTATGAAGCCTGGCAACTCCGTTTACGGAATATCCTGCCACAATGGCAAGATGTGCCATTTTTACCTGTCCGTCATAAATGATTGCCATGCTGCGGATTTTATCCTGATTGCCCGGATATTTCTTCTGGATTTCCAGGATAAACCGGCGGTTGATTTCTTCCACGATCTGATAAATTCTGGGAAGCAGGCGGGAAAACAGCTCAATGGGCCATTTTTCCAATGCCTCTGCCATAATGGTATGGTTGGTATAAGCACAGGCCTTTGTGGTAATCTCCCATGCTTCCTCCCAGGTTAAGAAATACTCATCCAGCAAAATACGCATAAGCTCCGCAATGGCAACTGTAGGATGGGTATCATTTAACTGGAATGTAACCTTTTCGGGAAGCTTGTGTATGTCATTATGGCTTCTCATATATTTAGCAACCGCTTCCTGAACAGAGGCGGAAATAAAGAAGTATTGCTGCTTTAACCGAAGCTCCTTGCCAGCGTAATGATTGTCATTGGGATATAACACCTCCACAATATTTCTTGCCAGATTTTCCTGCTCCACTGCCTTACGATAGTCACCCTTATCAAAGGAATCCAGCTGAAAGCATTCTACCGGCTGGGCATCCCATATGCGGAGGGTATTGACTATTCCGTTTCCATAACCCACGATAGGCACATCATAGGGAATTGCCATGACGGATTGATAATTTTCATTACAATAAAAGGTTCTGCCTTTTTCATCCTGGCGAACGGAAACATAGCCCCCGAACTTTACTTCCTTTGCATATTCCGGGCGGCGCAGCTCAAAGGGATTACCGTCCTGTAGCCATACATCTGGCACTTCCACCTGATATCCGTCCCGGATTTCCTGCTTGAACATACCATAACGATACCGGATGCCGCATCCATAAGCGGCATAGCCCAGTGTAGCAAGGGAATCCAGAAAACATGCTGCAAGCCTTCCAAGACCTCCGTTTCCAAGAGCCGCATCCGGCTCCTGGTCTTCTATCACGTTGATATCTACTCCCAATTCCTCCAGAGCCTCTTTTACCATCTTGTATGCCTCAAGATTGATGATATTATTTCCAAGGGCACGGCCCATCAAAAATTCCATGGAAAGATAATATACGGTTTTAGGATCCTTTTTTTCATACTCCTTCTGGGTTACCAGCCAGTTATCTATGATAGCATCCTTAACTGCATAGGAGACAGCCTGAAATATCTGCTGCGGAGTTGCCTCCTCCATTGTCTTTCTATATAATGTCTTTACATTATACAATACACTTCTTTTAAACATTTCCTTATCATATGCTGTCTGTTTTGTTATTACGTTTTCTGCCATAATTGCCTCCTGTTTTATATTTTTTCCAGAGAAATGTTAACTGCTTCCCCGTTCACATTCCAGTCCTTTGCAATTGCAAAGTTTTGATTTTCTCCGATTTCATCCGCCAATACCTTGGCTGCAATGACGGCTTCGTTTTTCTTTACGATTTCCGCAATTTTGTCATTTCCACTAACCGCCACCTTGATATGATCCATTACTTCAAAATCCGCTTCTTTTCTCATAGTCTGGATCTTACTGATGACCTCGAATACAAAGCCTTCCTCAATCAATTCTTCCGTCAGGTTGGTATCAAGCACTACCGTAATGCTGTTGTCGGCTTCTGTTGCATAGCCTTCTTTTTGTATCATTTCAATCAAAAGGTCTTCTTCTGTGAGAGAAACCTCCACACCATCTACTTCAAACTTCAGTGCGCCTTCCGCCTTTAGCTGATCCATTGCTACATTGCCGTCAATATCTGCAAGCTTTTTCTGGATTCCGCCTAACTGCTTTCCGTATTTGGGGCCTACCGTCTTTAACTGGGGCTTGAACTTATAGGTGGTAAATTCCCTTACATCCTCCGTAAAAATTACATCTTTTACATTTAACTCTTCCTCAATGATTTCTTTATAGAAGTCGCTTAATGCAAAATCTGCTTTTATGAACATAGAAGCAATGGGCTGGCGGTTCTTGATGTTCGCGCCATTTCTGCAGGCACGGCCAAGTACCACTGTTTTTAATACCGCATCCATATCCGCCTCTAACTGTTGATCCACAAAAGCGGCATCCGCTACAGGGAAATCGCACAAATGCACGCTTTCCGGCGCATTCTTATCAATGGAGCACACAAGGTTTCTGTATATATCTTCCGTCATAAAGGGAATCATGGGCGCTGCCAGCTTGGACACGGTAACAAGTGCCGTATATAAAGTCATATAAGCATTGATCTTATCCTGTTCCATACCCTTTGCCCAGAAACGCTCACGGCTTCTTCTTACATACCAGTTGCTCATATCATCTACAAATTCCTGTAATGCCCTTGCGGTTTCCGGGATTCGGTAATTGTCCAGATTGGTATCCACCTGGGTAATCAGAGTATTCAATTTGGATAACAACCACTTATCCATAACAGAAAGTTTGTCATATTCCAATGTGTATTTGGTTGCGTCAAAATTATCAATGTTGGCATACAGCACAAAGAATGCATAAGTGTTCCAAAGGGTGCCCATAAACTTCCGCTGTCCCTCCTGAACTACCTTTCCATGGAAACGGTTTGGAAGCCATGGTGCGGAGTTAATGTAAAAATACCAGCGGATAGCATCTGCCCCATAGGTTTCCAGCGCATCAAAGGGATCCACTGCATTTCCTTTGGACTTGGACATCTTCTGTCCGTTCTCATCCTGTACCAGTCCCAATACAATGACGTTTTCATAAGGAGCCTTGTTAAACAGCAGGGTAGATTCCGCCATGAGGGAATAGAACCATCCACGGGTCTGGTCCACTGCCTCGGAAATAAACTGTGCAGGGAACTGGGACTCAAATAATTCTTTATTTTCAAATGGATAGTGGTGCTGTGCAAAAGGCATTGCCCCGGAATCAAACCAGCAGTCGATTACTTCAGGAACTCTTTTCATAGTCTTGCCGCATTCCGGGCAGGTAATGGTGATTTCATCAATATAAGGTCTGTGAAGCTCCACAGTAAGAGCCTTCTCATTGCCACTCATTTCCTTTAACTGCTCTCTGCTTCCGATGGATTCCATATGGCCACAGCCTTCGCATTCCCAAATATTCAAAGGGGTGCCCCAGTAGCGGTTACGGGAAACTCCCCAGTCCTGAATATTTTCCAGCCAGTTTCCAAAACGGCCCTCGCCAATGGATTCCGGAATCCAGTTTACGGTCTTATTATTTCTTACCAGATCATCCCTTACCGCAGTCATTTTGATAAACCAGGATTCTCTTGCATAGTAAATAAGCGGTGTATCACATCTCCAGCAGAAGGGATAATCATGCTCAAACTTAGGAGCCTCAAATAATTTCCCTTCCTTATCCAAATCCACTAAAATCTTCGGATCTGCATCCTTTACAAACAGCCCTTCGTATGGCGTTTCTTTTGTCATTTCTCCCTTTTCGTCTACAAACTGGACAAAAGGCAGATCATATCTGCGTCCTACCTGGGCATCATCCTCACCAAAAGCAGGTGCAATATGAACGATTCCAGTACCGTCTGTCAGGGTAACATATCCGTCACAGGTTACAAAATGGGCTTTTTTATGCTGTTTTTCCGCCATCATGGCAGCGCCTTCAAATAAAGGCTCATACTCCTTATGCTCTAAGTCCTTACCGATATATGTTTCTATGATTTCATATGCCGGCTTTCCTTCTTCTGCCAGCTTTCCAAGTACATTATCCAAAAGAGCCTCTGCCATAATATACGTATATCCATCGGCTGCCTTGACTCTGCAATAGGATTCATCCGGATTTACACAAAGCGCCACATTGCTTGGCAGGGTCCATGGTGTAGTGGTCCATGCCAGGAAATAAGCGTCCTCTCCTTTTATTTTAAACCGAACAGTTGCAGAGCGTTCCTTTACGGACTTGTAGCCCTGGGCAACTTCATGGGAAGAAAGAGGGGTTCCGCATCTTGGACAATAGGGTACGATTTTAAAGCCCTTGTACAAAAGCTCCTTATCCCATATTTCTTTTAAAGCCCACCATTCTGATTCAATGAAATCGTCATGATACGTCACATAGGGATCGTCCATATCCGCCCAGAATCCAACGGTGCCGGAAAAGTCCTCCCACATTCCTTTGTATTTCCAAACGCTTTCCTTACATTTGGAAATAAAGGGGTCCAGACCATATTCTTCAATCTGCTCCTTGCCATCCAAGCCTAACAGCTTTTCCACTTCCAGCTCCACAGGAAGCCCGTGGGTATCCCAGCCTGCCTTTCTTGGCACCATACAGCCTTTCATGGTACGGTATCTTGGTATCATATCCTTTATGACACGGGTAAGCACATGTCCGATATGGGGCTTTCCGTTTGCGGTAGGCGGCCCGTCATAAAAGGTATAGGTCTCTCCTCCTTTTCTATTGTCCATGCTCTTTTGGAAAATGTTATTTTCCCGCCAGAATTTTTCCGTTTCCTTTTCCCGCTCCACAAAGTTAAGGTTGGTTGATACTTTCTGATACATTGCTTTCTTCCTTTCTTTTTCTATTAAAAGAGCCCCGTCCCTGTAAAAGGACGAGGCCAAAATTCCCGTGTTACCACCTGTTACAGCATACTATCATATGCGTTCCCTTTAACGGAGGAGTACCGTCAGTCCCTACTTATCTGCCTGCTGCCTTTGGCATGGTCTGCTTTCAGTCTGAAACTCAGAAGTGATTTTCCGCAAAGTGCTACTCATACCGGGCTTCCACCCTCTCCGGCTCGCTTTGATTTTCATACATTGCGTACTGTCTTCGTCATGGTTTTTTCTATATGATTTGTATATATTTTTATGATTATTTATAATTTAGCACTTGGAATTGGGGGATGTCAAGAGGTTTTGGGGAAGGTTTTGAAACTTTGAAAATAGTTATTGCATTTCCTTGCCCCTTATGTTATATTTGAGATAAGGAAGGCACCCACTCCAAAGGTGGATGCCCCTCGAGCAGGTCAAATGTCCTTACGGACACCGCCTATCCTGGGGGTAGACAGGATAGGCATTTTTTATTTCTTCTTACTATTTCTCTTATCGAGAAAGGTCAGAAACGCAACAATCAAACTTCCAAAGGAAATCAGCAACCCGATTATCCCTATGAATATCAAAATAATATCCGCAGCCGTCATATCACGCACCTCCCTTCCTATGTACTCCTGGCAAGCCAGGGCTACCGGCTCGGGAGGCAGCCACCCTGTCATGGGTACTCTCCTAATGGCTTTCGCCATGTCTATAATCATATCATCAATAGAGCAAAATTTCAATCAACTTTGTTCGGTTTTTGCCACATTTTTATATCTGCATTCAAAGCGACTATTCCCTTTTCATACATGAGTATATCAATTTCTTAATTCTTAAAATTCCTTCCAGCATAACTACCGAAATCCTATAGCTATTTCCCCCACCAAATGTTATAATCAACCTATGCAAACACTTCTCAAATCTGCATATACTAATATCATATGATCTCAATGCATTCCGGCATGGAATCTATGTCAGTATACTGCATTTACTTTCTATCACTTATGCATTATGCACCATACAAAAATAATCCCGGAAGCCCCGCTTCCCGAAAGGAATCACTGCATATGGACACAAAGAAATTTACAAAAGCAGAAAAAAGCTGGATTTTATATGATGTTGCCAATTCCGCATTTATTTTAATCCTAACCGCTACCATTCCCATTTATTTCAGAGGGCTTACGGAAAGCGCCGGCATCAGTGCGGAGCATTCTACTTCCATCTGGGGCACCTCCACTTCTATAGCCCTTCTGATTTTAGCCATCCTCTCTCCGGTTTTAGGAGCTTTGGCGGATTATAAGGCCATGAAGAAGAAAATCTTCGGAGGCTTTCTGGCAATGGGAATCCTGGGGGCTGTTGCGTTCACTTTTGCTCCCGGATGGGGCAGCTTTTTATTCTTTTTTATCCTGTCAAGGCTGGGATATTCCGCCTGCAATATCTTTTACGATGCTATGCTGGTGGATGTTTCCGCTAATGAAAGGATGGACAGGGTCTCTTCCTTTGGGTATGCCTTTGGGTATATCGGAAGCTGTATTCCCTTTATTATCGGCATCCTGCTTATATTGACCACTCCATTTGGGCTGTCCACTATTTGGGCTACCCGGATTTCTTTTATGATTACGATTGTCTGGTGGTTGCTTTTATCCATTCCCTTATTTAAAAATGTAAAGCAGACACATTTCTTAAAGCCAAAGAAAAATGTCATAAGGCACAGCTTCCGTCGTCTTGGCATTACCTTTGCAAAGCTGAAACGGGATAAGAAGATTCTGTATTTCATTATCGGATACTTTTTCTATATAGACGGTGTTTATACGATCATTTCCATGGCAACTACCTATGGAAGTGAAGTTGGCATTGATAATACCCAAATGATCCTGGCGCTGCTCTTAACCCAGTTCGTGGCATTCCCCTTTGCCATTTTAAGCAGCTCTATAGCGGAAAAATTCGGCTCCATGAAAGTAATCAAAGTGCTTATCCTGCTTTACTGCTGTATCTGTGGCTTTGGATATGGGCTTGATACGGAGCTGGAATTCTGGATTCTTGCAGTAGCGGTTGGTATCTGTCAGGGGGGCATCCAGGCGCTTTCCCGCTCCCAGTTCGGCAAGATGGTTCCCAAAAAAGAGGCCAGCGAATATTTTGGTTTTTTTGATATCTTCGGAAAATTTGCAGACTTTTTCGGTCCCCTGATCATATCACTCTGCGCCCTTGTATTGGGCAGCTCAAAATATGGCGTGCTTTCTCTGATTATACTGTTTATCCTTGGCTTATTTTTCCTGTGCAAATCGGAGAAATATTAGGCTGTCCTGTCCGGAACCCGTCTCGCCACCTATATCTGAAAATTGATTTCTGCGGCTGACTTGTCATTTGTCTTGACAGCTTTTGTGGCCGGTACTATATTAAAATTAGATAAGAAACCAAATAAACGGAGGAAAAACAATGGACAGACAAAACTTAACCCTCATGACGGATTTATATGAGTTAACAATGATGCAGGGTTATTTTAAAAACAACGATCACAACGAAACTGTAATTTTCGATGCCTTTTTCCGCAACAATCCCATGGGCGGAGGCTATGCCATTTCTGCCGGGCTGGAACAGGTAATCGATTACATCAAAAATCTTCGTTTTGAAAAAGAGGACATTGATTATTTAGGAAGCCTTGGCATTTTTGAGGAGGATTTCCTGGAATATTTAAATAATTTCCGCTTTACCGGAGATGTGTATGCCATTCCGGAAGGAAGCATCATGTTTCCAAGAGAGCCTATGATTAAAGTCATCGCACCGATTATGCAGGCCCAGCTTGTGGAAACCGCTATTTTAAACATTATCAATCATCAAAGCCTGATTGCCACAAAGGCCTCCCGTGTATGCTTTGCCGCAAGAGGCGACGGAATCATGGAATTCGGCCTGCGTCGTGCCCAGGGTCCGGATGCGGGCACTTATGGGGCAAGAGCGGCTATGATCGGCGGCTGTATCGGCACCTCCAATGTGCTTGCAGGCCAGCTTTTTGACGTGCCTGTAAAGGGCACTCATGCCCATAGCTGGATTATGAGCTTTCCCGATGAATATACTGCTTTTAAAACCTATGCGGACTTATATCCCAATGCCTGCCTTTTGCTGGTAGACACTTACGATACATTGAAATCCGGCATTCCCAATGCTATCCGGGTATTTAAGGAAATGAGAGAGGCTGGAATCCCCCTGGCCAATTACGGAATTCGCTTAGACAGCGGCGACCTTGCTTATTTATCCAAAAAAGCCAGAAAGATGCTGGATGCTGCCGGATTCCCCGATGCAATCATTTCCGCTTCCAATGATTTGGACGAGTATTTAATCGACAGCTTAAAAGTACAGGGGGCACAGATTACCTCCTGGGGCGTGGGCACCCACCTGATTACTTCCAAGGACTGCCCTTCCTTTGGCGGAGTGTACAAGCTGGCTGCTGTTATGAAGCCGGACGGCACCTTCCTTCCCAAAATCAAGCTTTCTGAAAACTCGGAAAAAGTTACCAATCCCGGCAACAAGACCATTTACCGTGTCTACGAAAAAGAATCCGGCAAAGTAAAAGCAGATTTGATTTGTCTGGTAGATGAAACCTTTGATGAGAACCAGCCGCTGCTTTTATTTGACCCATTGGAGCCATGGAAGAAAACCAAGTTAGCAGCAGGTACTTATACCCTTCGTGAAATGATGGTGCCTGTTTTCAAAAATGGAGAATGTGTTTACCAGTCTCCAAAAGTAATGGACATCCGGGAATACTGCCAACAGGAATTAGAAACCCTCTGGCCTGAAACAAGACGTCTTGTAAATCCCCATAAAGTATATGTAGATTTATCCAAGAAATTATATGATACAAAAATCGAATTATTGGATCGTATGAGTGAAGTCTAAAAGCAGCAAAGGACAGCACACATCAAAAACATGCTGACCTTTCCAAAGCAGCAGTCGGCTTTTCGATACCCAGTGGGAGCCGGCATAGCATATAGTAGTCTTATGGGCCTTGGCAAAGTCGCCAGCACTTACGCACCGTATTTTGGTGCGTTAGTACTGTTGCGTCTTTGCAGAGCGAAAGCGTGCCCCTAAGACTACTATATGCTATGCCGGCT
>CAMWWJ010000031.1 GCA_947177925.1 uncultured Lachnospiraceae bacterium | reverse complement strand
GATACACGTTCAAACACTCCCACCCAAAATGGTTCTTCAAAAAATACTGTCAATTTTCCCGATACTTTGTCCATGACAATTCCTCCTTAAAATGATTGTAATGAACAAAGAACGGACGACCCTAAGGAGGGAGGGCTACTTACACCAAAATGGTGCGACTGGACTACCTACCAGTTCTACAAGATTATCTTGCGTTGTGTTTTTATCTTTGCTCCTACATATTATCACATGGACATCCGTTTTTCCATAAAAATATGGCAATCCGCTTATTACTGCGAACTGCCATATATTTTTGCATAAATTCTTCTTCTAGTGCTGAATGACTTGAAATTTAACAAAAAGAAAATAGATATAGCAATGAATTTATGGTATTATCTAATGAAAAGATATTAAAAACTGAAAGGAAATATTATGTCGAAGATAGCTGTTTACTTTCCGGGTATAGGATACCACTGTGACAAACCCCTTTTATATTATAGTAGGAATATCGCCTGTGAACTGGGGTATAAGAATTATAGAAATATAAGCTACACATATAACACCGGAAATATCCGCGGTAATGATGAGAAAATGAAAGAAACATATGAAGCACTGTTTTTACAGACTGAAGCTGAGCTTGCAGACATTTCCTGGTCTGATTATGACGATGTGCTTTTTATTTCAAAAAGCATCGGTACAATCATTGCAACATCGTTTGCGGAGAAATATAGATTAAAAAGTGCAAAACACATTTTATATACACCTCTTGCACAGACTTACCTTTTTAATCCGAATCATGCAATTGGTTTTATTGGAACAGAAGACTCATGGAGCAATACGGATGAAATTATCCGACTCTCAAATGCAAATCATATTCCGCTAACGGTATATGATGACTGCAATCATTCCCTCGAATGCAATGACACATTGAAAAATCTTGAAATCTTAAAGGATGTCATGCAAAGGACAATGGATTTCTGCAAGGGAACTCATTGAAAGAAAAAATCAGGGCTGATTTTAGTAATGTCAAAATCAGCCCTGATAAAGCAAAAAAACGGAAAGATTTCTATGCCTCACTCTTTTTGCAAAGCAGAATGTCGATAGTTGGATTTTCTCCTTTGATTCTTATATAACGGTCATAATAATTGACATACATCTGCATCTGTCCCATATTGCTTCGGCATTGTCAATCAGCTTTTTTGATTATTGAAATAAAGAAGTAAATTCCATATCGTTTATTATGTCCATTTTTTATTATTCACAAATCTGCCTCTGATGGTAATTTTTTGCAATAAACTTTTTATATTATATCCTATTTTATGACGTTCTAAAGAGCCAATTCTTATCATAACACCTAAACTTTAGATATAAAAGAAACGGTGACACACAATTCTATAAAATTTAACATATTAGTACACTATGCAACCTTGCATTAACATTTGCATACAAAATTGATGAAGAATGCCGAAAAGGGTATGCCCTGTCTGCTTTATCTGAGATGGCGCATTATGCCGTAAAGGATGGCTGTAGACAAAGTATTATTTATGTGTAGAAACACACTTTTTTCCAAGCATAAGCGAAAATAATACTCTAACCATTTCTTTTATTATTCTCATAATATAGTCTTTTTCATCTTCAAAGTTCACCTATAATATCTCCATGAAAATTTGTTTCATTCATAAACGAACTGGAATTTCCTATAAGAAAAACACACCTCACCTGTCTGTAAACAGATGAGGTATTGTCTATTCCAGCTTACTCTCCCACTCTTTCAATATCTCCCCACATAAATCAACGTCAACTTCTTCTACTGCTTCCGCCAGCTTTCTAAATAATTCACGCTGCTCATCCTCATAGTGGTACTCATTCATCTTATTAATTACTTCTTCCATCTGGTCCATGTCCAGATCATCCACGGCTGACGCCATCTTTGCAAAGAAGTCTTTCAACGTATCGTTTGAAATCTCTTTCTTATCCGCTTCATTTTTCTCCTCTTCTTCACAGAAGGGCGCCAGTATCGGAATATATCCAAGATACTGCTCAAGCATCTCGTCCGTACATTTATGTATTGCGGCAGAATCCCTTGCGTTTCCTGCTTCCTCCATAGCAGCTGCTTTCTCTGACAAGGACATTGCACCAATCTGCCTGGAAGCGCTCTTCAGTGCATGGACTTCAATAGTATATCCCGTCCAATCCTCCTGTTCTTCCATATATTTGATAGTTTCTGCTTTCTTCTTAATACTGCGGTAATAGACTTTTAACGTCTTAAAGAACAGTTCCTCATTGGAAAAGAATCCCATAGCTGTTTTTGTATCAAGATCCCCTATCACAACCGGTTCTGTGCTTCCATGCATCTTGTTTGTTTCTGATACACGGAACCCCCTATTTACTTTCTTAATCTTCTCCGGCGAAAGCCATTTTTTAACTTTATCCACCAAAATGAGGATTTCAATGGGTTTGGCGACAAAATCGTTCATTCCCTCCCGGCAGAACATCTCTCTTGTCCCTTCCATTGCATTTGCTGTAAGGGCTATAATCGGCATTTCATCATATCCGTAATAGCGTTGTCGAATGATATGCGTTGCCTCCACGCCATCCATCTCCGGCATCATATGATCCATAAACACAATGTCGTAGTGGAAATTCTGAATCTTGTCAATAGCAGCCTGACCGCTGGTTACGGTATCTATATGCATTTTCAATGGTTCTAACAGCCCTTCTGCAACAGTCAGATTGACGGCATTGTCATCTACAATGAGCACATGGGCATCAGGGGCTATAAAATCATATTCTTTTTCTTCGTTGTTATCAATATGCAGCTGTTCCCCGTTTAATATTAAAGCAAGATTCAGCACAAACAGAGGTTTTCTTACCACAAGGAGGTTGGGAATATGGTATTCCACCTGGTCATAAAAGCCTATTAAAAGAATCGCCGTAATCTCCGGATGGTTCCTGACATATTCCTCCACCACTTCCGTGAACATAGGATGGTCGATGAAAAGAAACGTTCTCTTATCATTCAAAAGAAGGTCAAATTCTTTTTCCGAATGCAGACGGATACACTCTAAACCCAGATGCCCGGCATCCGTGCTGAGTCCTTCCCATACATATGGATTGGATATTAACCCTGCCATCAGAATGGAATCCGGCTCCTTAATCACAATCGCCGACGTCTCGTCTATGACTTTCTGGGGATAGACAACGGAGAACCTGCTTCCCTTTCCATATTCGCTTTCCACCCGGATATCTCCATCCATCAATTCCATCAACCTCTTAGAGATTGCAAGTCCGAGACCCGTTCCTTCTATATTGCGGTTTCTCTTACTGTCCACCTGCTGGAAAGACTGGAACAACTTGCTGAGATCATCTTCCCTGATACCAATTCCGGTATCCTCAACACAAATATGTACTTCTATCTGATCTGATGCTATCTTTCGGTAATCCACTTTCAAAAGAATCCTGCCTTCTGTAGTAAATTTTACCGCATTATTGGCAAGATTCAGCAACACCTGCTTAATCCTGATGTTATCGCCCCAGAGCTTACAGGGCAGATCCGGCACAACATCAATAATCAGTTCTATATCTTTATCTTTCAACCTCGTCATGATAATATTCGCAATATCATACCCCATAGACATCCATTCATATTCCACTTCATTGATGTCCATTTTTCCGGATTCTATCTTGGAAAAATCAAGAATATCATTGATGATGGTGAGCAATGATTTCCCTGCATCTTTGATCTGGTTAATGTAATCCCTTGCAGCCGGGGGAAGCTGCTCCCTGAGCGCCAGCTCCGCCATACCGATTACTGCATTCATGGGCGTTCTGATTTCATGGCTCATATTGGCAAGAAAATCGGACTTCATATGCGAGGAACGTTCAAGATCCTTATTTGCCTGGTAGACAAGATATTTTCCATAAGCCATATCGGACAAAACCTCTGCCACCATATGAAGGAATTTTGCCGCTCTGTCTATCTTCTCCCGCTCGATAATACATACCCGGTTCGCAGCTTCCACATATTCATCTTCATCAACGCCGATCTCCGCCGCAATCTCCCTTATCTGCACCGGGTCCGGAGCCTCTGTGAGCACTTGGCCTCCGATAAAACAGCCGACCATTTTCCCTTCTGCCATAATCGGAGCAGCAAAATCCATAAGACCTGCATGGCAGAAATAAACGACAGATTCCCCGTGCTCTAACGCAAGGCTTGCACCCTGGCTGTCGCATTGCTCACAGCGCGCACAGCCCAGCTCTGAGCACCTTGTATATTTCATGCAGAAATCCGAAAAGTTGCTGCCTTTTGTCACAGCCGTGCCATCACGTTCCGTTGTGAGAGCCGCCATTCCTGTCATATCGGAAAAACCATCCTGTATCTTCTGCAAAACTTTCCTATCAATCAGGTCTGTCAATTTCAGCTCATCATAATCTATATGCATAATCAATTTCCTTTCTTAACAATGGCTGTCGCCTGAATATTGGTTAGCCTTCATTTTATCCTATGAATTTTTCAATTTCTGCCAGCAGCTTCTCACGGTTCACCGGTTTTAGTAAATAGCCCTGTGGTTTCAGGACAAGGGCTTCTTTAATCTTTTGGCTCTCAGTAACTCCGGTAAGGAATATGACCGGTATATCCTTAGTCGCATCCGACGCACGCAGCTTTTCCAAGACAGTCGGTCCATTCTCCTGGGGCATGTCATAATCCAGCAAAATTAAATCCGTAGTCTTACTCTCTAAAAACCTTAATGCAACCTTGCCGCTGACTGCAGTCCCCACATCATATTTATCATGCAGGTGCTCTTTAATCACTTTCAACATCATGACATTATCATCCACGACCAGAATATGCTTTTTATCCCGAATAGGATTACTAGAGCCGGACTGGGAGTCCAGATCCTGACTGAAATCAAGCCCGGGCAGCTCCAGTGAATCTAACCACGACATTTCTGCAGAAACATCATTTACGCCGCCCTTTGCCGGTTTGGAACGTTTTTTCATGAATTTCCGGATTTCCGCCTGGATATCCTTAGCAGAGAGAGGCCTGTATAATACCAGGCTTGCAACATTTACTGCAATCTTCTCAAACATATCACAATCTTCTTTAGAGCCCAGAATAACACATGGAATATCAGAACGCATCAGCCTGGAATTGATGCTGATCATCCGAACAATGCTATCCCGCGGTTCATCAAACAGACAGTATACTAAAACATCCGGTACAAAATAGTCTATGTGCCCTACAATGTCTTCATAACGTGTCGAACTGCTTAATACTGTAAAGTCACCATCCATCTGTTTAAAGAAAACATCTATTGCAGAGTCATTCTTTCCCATTACCAGAACTTTGTATCCCATAACATTTCTCCTTACTAATTAGCGTAAATTGTTTACAAATATTGTATCATTGCCTATAAGTTAAATCAATGCTATAATTTCCTTCGTCAACCGGAATTTGCATAGGAGGATTGTCATGGGAATTGTAATAATTGAAAGTATGAAAAGACATTAATTGCAAAATGGATATTTACGCTCGTTGGATACCCAGTAATTGCTGCTGCGATTTCAGGAATAATGATATTGTTTATTAAATGAAGAATATATCGTCATTCTTATCCGCACGCTAATTGCCCTTGAATTCCTTTTCCACATGACAATGCTCGTACTTGCCGACCAATTTATTGGCTTCAAAATCCAATTCGATAATATATGGCATCCAGTCAATAATCCTCAAAAACTCTTCACAACCGAAACTATTATCATAGAAATTCAATATTGTACTAAGAGCAGTACCATGAGTTCCCACAACAATTTCCTTATCCTGATTATCTGATAAGATTTCGTTCAAAACTTCCATATTGCGATTCTGAACCATAGCAATAGATTCTCCGCCATCTTCATGATAATCATGGTCAGCCCGGCGCTTCTGGAACATCCCATGGTTATTACCATCCGGACCTTTTTCACGTTCTCTCAATCGTTCGTCAGTTATTATCTCTTTTCAATCATCAAATGATGAAAAAATGCAATATCCTTATATCCATCCATATCAGACACTCGCATCTCTATCTCCACCATTCTATCCTGCCAATCAGCATCCTTATGAATTTCCTGATTCTGTTGCATGTCCCAAAACGTTCTCATACCAAGTGTTTTCGTAATCGTAAGATCAGGACACCATTTTTCAATATCGGAATCCTCATAATAACGAATTGCTCCGTACTTGGAAGCCATTCCATCATTTCCATCTAACAGACTATGTGCATGTTCAAAATTATTCAAAAGTACGACCATCTGCATAACCCTTCCTGCACGGTTATGTTTCACAATCGAAATCTTTCCATCTGGCTTAAGAACTCTTGCAAATTCATTAATAATATCTGCTCTATCCTCAACATACTCCAAGACATTATGGCAAATAATCATATCAAAGGTCTCATCGGCAAATTTATGCAATTCATCGGTACTTCCGGTAATTTGTGTATACTGGTTGTCTGTCCATCTTTCCTTTATACTTTCTTCGTCTGGTTCAATGGCTGTTACAGCATTATGTTCTGCCAGATAATTTGCGGTCACACCAATACCACTGCCAAAATCAAGAATCTTCTTGTCATGAATGTCTCCTAATTGTTTCCACACAATTCTCTTCATAAGACATTCCCATGGTTGTAAATCCGTCACTTTTCTACTCACTATAACAGCTCCATTTCATCTTGCATTTTTACAAATCCATATAATTCCTTAGCCGAATATTGCTCTCTCACCTTTTGACACGGAAACATATCCCCCTCCAGTGGATACTTCCAATAATAAAATCATATGGATATTTCATTAATTCTTTTCCATCATGGCATTTTGTAAATACTTTCCGATTCCATCATTGTCATTGTCGCCTATCACATAGTCGGCAACTGCTTTTACTTCATCAATTGCATTTCCCATAGCAACTCCGATACCACATAACTTCAGCATCCCTATATCTGCATAATCATCACCAAACGCTACCATTTCATCTGTGGTGATTCCGCACTCTTTACACATATGCAAAATTGCATTTTCTTTTGTGGCAGTTTTCTTAGTAAACTTGTACCAATAACCATCTGAAAAGCGAACACAATCACACCCCGGTAAATTTTGCTGTAGCTTTTCTGCTGCTTTTTCATCAAATATTTCCACGCACATTTTCAAAGACTCATGGTCAAAATCGCAAAAATCCGTATAAACACTATCTCCCCAACTTCTATCCTGTTGTTTCGGGTCTATTTTATAATTCCAATAATGTTCATTTACGGTATCTATTGTAATTTCACAGTCTTCTCCGCATATTTCCCTTGCCTTTTGTATCAAATCTTTTGTTTCCGCTTTTGTAAACTCTGCTTTATAAATATATGTTCCCCTGTATTTTACCAACGCCCCGGCACTGGAAATCACTACATCAGGATTTAATTCTGAAATGAATTCCATAGAATTCTTTTCACTTCTTGAAGTGGATACTCCAATCATAATCCCCCGTTCTCTGCATTTTTCCAATTCCTGCATTGTAACTTTTGAAATTGTTTTGTCAGTTCGTAATAATGTTCCATCCAGATCAAATAATAACAGCTTGCATCTCATACTCTACACCTCTATCAGCAAAGACTCTCCCTTAGAATAGTCTTTGCTTGTCCATTCCCATTGTTCCGAAAGTTCTTTTTCCATAATTTCATACGCGAGTATCGCTTCATTTTCTCAAATTGTTTTCCTTATCAAAGAAAGCCTTCTCTAATGCAACATATTCTTCTTCTGAGCACAATTCTTTACACTTTTCCTGATATTTTTTTGAGCGTTTCAGCATTCTATCCATTCCATAATCTGCTTCTGTATTTTTTTACTACCACGTGTCCAACAAAACCCGTTATTATCTGTTCCTTGTGACAAAGTGCACATTCACACATAACATTTCCTTTCTCAACACAATGCTCAATATCCCATTATTTCATAAGCAGTATATTCATGACTAAAATGATATCCCAACTTTTCAGCCAAAGCCACTGACCACTTATTCTGTGCATCCCAGCTTGGATATAAGCCCTTTTTCAAGCATTCCAAAATCAGTTTTGCACCACACGCATATGCCAGTCCTTTTCTTCGATGGTCTTCTCTCGTATCGATTTCGATTTCAATACCTTTGTTGTATGTACTATAAGACGAAGCTCCGGCTGCCAATTCTCCATCCTTTAAAGCAACCACACCCAAGCCTAACTCTTTATATGTATCATAATCCTTGTATTGGGATACCAAATCATTGGCCCAGCCATTATTTTGACACATATTATATTCCTGCTCTTCTAACATCTTTAATTCATAACCATCTGGCAAGCTCAAAATTGCCTGCTCCAATTCAACTGTATTAAAAATATCTTGCTCTTTTTTGATTGCATATCTTATAACTTTCTTAGCTTTATCTCCATAGAACTTTTCAATCAATTGCGCCCATGCATCATTCTGGGGAACCATAATAATAAAATCTTGTTCGCAGCTTTCCGGCTTAAATCTAATCAATTCTTCGCTTGGATTTCCTGCATAAAATGTAAAATCTCCTAATATTGCCATGGCAGCATCTTCTGTAGAATTCGTATGTATTTCTCCCATTATTCCTTGTAAACAAGACCATATGAGTGTTTCATTCCAATTTTCAAATATTTCTTTTATATTCGCTTTCAATCTACATCCTCTACTTTAATGTTCCCATCAACTTAAAAATATTTTTTTAATTTCATCTGCTGTTACTTTCGGCTTATCAATCTGTGGACTATATCCACATTTTTTTAAGAAAGCACTTCATGCTATTTTTCTGCCAGTTATTATTGAATTTTTTAGGTGTCAAACTTCGAGGATTACATCGAGATCCTGTGCAACCTAATGAATGGGGTGGTCTATTAGACAAATCGCTTTATAACATATCTTTATCCGCCCTCTTTTTAATATGATTTCCAATAATCTCTGACACATCACTAATCGTGATAAAAGCACTCGCATCTACCTCTGTGATCAGATGCTTCAGTTGATAGATTTCAAGCCGGTTCAGCACGCAGTAGAGGATTACCTTTTTTCCGCTGATCAGGCCCTCACCCTCCAAGATCGTCACGGTGCGTCCCATCTTCTTATATATCTCATCTGCGATCCTGCGTCCCTCATTCGTGATTATCATGGCGGCTTTTGCCTGCTCCACGCCTGTCTCTACAAAATCAATTACTTTCGACGTGATAAAATACGTCAGCAGGCTGTACATGGCCCGGTCAAATCCAAACAGAAAACCTGCGGTGGTATAGATCATGATATTGATGAAAAGAACCGTCTGTCCCACCGGAAGATTAAAACGCCTGTTCAGAAAGATTGCCACCGTCTCCGTTCCGTCGAGGCAGCCGCCGGAACGAATGACGAGCCCCACGCCTATTCCAAGAAACACTCCTCCGAAACAGACTGCCAGCAAATAATCCTGCGTCATATTCGTAAGCGGCGCAAATATTCCCAGAAAACTCGAAAATGTCACCATGGCAACCGCAGATTTGGCAATAAATTTGGTCCCCAGCTTCCGCATACCGACGAGCAGGAACGGAAAGTTGAGTACCAGAGTCAGTACCCCCAGAGGAATCTTACTAAGATTATTAATCATAATCGAGATTCCCACGATCCCTCCATCCAGGATCGTACATGGAACCAGAAATTCTTCAACGGAAAAAGCAGCGATTATCGCACCTATCACCAACGCCACATAACTAAAAAACTCTTTCATACATTCTTTCGACTTTACAACATTTTCTGACATAGACATTACCTCCGATATTATCATATCAATGAAAACCGTACCCGTCAAACAAAAAATTGTAGTTCTACTTTTGCAATCAATTACTTAAATACTACGCTATTTGATATATAATTATCCCAAAACTTCAAAGAGCAGACGGGATGTATTAATCCCCGATGTTTTATATGATGATATACAAGTATACATATCCAAACTCTATAGGATCCAGCAGAATGACCACATATTTTATTTCACAAAATTTGCTCTTGAAGAACAGATAAAGCGGACTGCAGAGAAAGACACCAGGCTGGTACGGGGATTGGATAAGCTTCTTCGTCCGCATATGCCGGCTGACACAGAAAAAACAAAAAGACCGAGAAACGTTGATTTTGATATGCTTTTTTCAAGCATTACAGAAAAAATAGCCCTCCAAAACCGGAATGCTATTGTTGTATGAAAGTTTGTTACATTAGACACTTCACTATGGCATTGCTTCTATTTTGAATAAACAGCATCATTTCTGGAAAGAAGATATACACAATATTGATTCATACTGATACCTTCTCTCTTGGAATGTTCTGCCAGTAATCTGTGTAAACTACGCGGAATTCTCAATTTAAACTGTCCTGAATAATCTTCTAAACTATCTGGCTCACGAATCTCTATCCCATCTTCAAGCGCTGCTTCAATCCATGTCCTCTTTGCGTCCAATGCATTCTCTACTGCTGACTCTATGGTTTTACCACAGGTAATACAACCCGGAAGATCGGGATAGGAAACCACATAGCCGCCCTCATTCTTATCTTCTACAATTTCCATACGATAAGACATTTCCATATACTCATCCAGCGTCTTCATCATTTTTCACCTCACCTTCCACAATCTGCTTCACCATCTCCACATAAACTTTCTTAATTGGTTCATGTTTCGGTATCGTAATCGGTTGACATCCTGATTTTCGGAATGTGTAATGACTGTTTCCACTTCTAGGTGCATTCATCTCATAGCCATAGCTTTCCAAATTCCTTGCGCAATTCATCGAATCGGAGGTCTTTTGATAATGTATAAATACGTGTTAATAGTTTATCCCACTTTGACATTTCGAATACCTCCTGCTTATATTATATGTGGTATCATATTCGGTGCCAACGGTTTTATGGTTACTTTTTTGACAACAAAAAATCTCAATAACACTGATAATCCCAATAATAAAAAAATGGCAGATAATTCATAGACTACCTGCCAAATATAATAATATGTGTAAATTTTCTTAAAGGAGCAGAATAGATATTAGCCGGCTATCACTTATATGATGGTAAAACCTTGCAAAAGCTACAACAAATACTGTTCTTTAAAGAATTGGACTTTAAATTGAAAGAAATTATTGCATACGCCGTGGCAATGCCCATTATCAACATTTCCAGAATTTTATCGCTCAGTCTGCTCGGTCATGATTCCCCAGCGAATTCCAAATTTATCAACAAAAACTACTCTACAAGAACTATATGGCGTAGCTTCCATTTTATATATTGTTTTACTTCCTTCTTTCATAGTTTCATAAGCTCTTTGCACCTCTTCTTTTGTGTCATACATGATTGTGAGGAAGTTGGAATAGCAAACTGGCAATTCAATATCCACCTGGTCACTCATGATTATTCTTTGGTTATCCAGCATAAGTTCCGCATGATAAATATATTCTTTTTGTTCTTCATTAAGAAGCGGCATATACGCTGGATCATTGGCTTCTCGATAAGTTATTAAACAAGTTATTTCCCCATCTAATGCTCTTTCATACATTTGAATAGCTTCTCGACAAGTTCCTGCAAAATTAAGTGTTGGTGTAATCTGCATATCTATTTTTCTCCTCGTATTATAAAGTAGTAGTGTTTATAGTCCCTCTCCAAGGACTATATGCTATACGGTTGGAGATACTGTGGATTGTTGTTTTTCTCCTACCACCTGATGGTTTATGAAAGGCTACAACCACAGTCTCTTTGTATATTTGTTAATCTAAAATGCTTATTGCCTGCTGATAATCCCCACCCTCTACATTAGGATTTCCGGTTTATTTTTCGGCATATAAAATTCCTTGTACTCTTTTTTTTAATCAAATGCCATCTTTTTCATCCTTTTTTTAATCTGTTTACCCGCTCCTGTATATTACGTTCAAATTCTTCCTCTGTAAAAGCAGGGTCTTTTGTTTTTCTCCATATCTCACAAGGGACATGCTCACACTCTCCACACCCTTTCATGCCTTTTTGATTTACCACGCATTCATATATTGGACACGCCTGACCCTTCGGTGCATGGAATACTTTTCCAAGACTTGCATTACACCCCTTACACATATTTCCAAAGCACCCGCACTTGGAGCAATCTGTCCCACAACAGCTTATTATATTTACCAGTTGAGCTACCTCTAATATTTCCCGCTGTTTCTTTTTACTAAATCCACAAAGCACAAGTTGATACGATTTATCCAGTAAGTCCTTCAATAAATCATCAGGCACTTCACCATCTGATTTTATTGAATTCCAATGGGTTTTATTCATATAATATCCGGGAATGATATCCTCATACTGTTGCCGCAGAAAATCGCCCTCTGATGGTTCAAGTTTCAGTGTAATATAATATGGCTCATCATTCTCATCCAAACAGACTGCTGCAAACATTTTCCCACCTATTTGATAACGAATCCAATTCCAATCCTTCTGAAGATCTTTTGTCACTCCTTCCTTACTAAGTAAATATTCGTCAATCCATGTGTACCTCATAAATCAATTCTCCTTTTTTGTTATTTCATAGACTAAATTTCACACTCATATCTCTTTTTCATACATTCGATGCTAACCTTAATCTCCTCCCGTATTTCTTCCGGTTCCAGTAATTCTACCTTTTCCCTGAACGATAACAGCCACGTAATCAAGTTTTCCTTATTTGTGTAATCTGATTGAAATAAAAGCTTTCCATCCTGCTGCACTCTAAAACATTCCGTCCCAAATTCCTCTACCAATCTCCATTTACAGTCCTGCTCAAATAATGCCTTAACCTTTATTCCACCGGGAAATATTCTCTCATCGCTTAAATCCGGCATTGGCACCTGCCTTTTCAAAAACTCCTGCTCCGATATTTTCACCTGATCCATTCGGTTCAATTTGAATAATCGAAAGTCTCTGCGTTTTACACACCATCCCCATACATACCAGCTTGACCACCGAAAAATCAGATAATATGGCTCAATGCAACGAACAGACTCTCCTTTAGAAGAATAATAGATGAATTCCAGTTTTCTGCATTTGTCAATAGATGTGCGTATCAATTCGATTTTAGGTGCAAGTGAATCCTTATACCAAGAAGATAAATCAATCAATACCGACTGGTTACCCACCATAAAATCAGATGAACCAACTGACAGCTTTTCCATCAATTGTCCATAACGATTTGTTCCATTCACACTATCCAGACTACGCAGTCCTGCCAGGATATCCTGCATTTCTCCCTGTGTAAATAGTGTCTTTTCAAGTTTATAGTTCTCAATAATGGAAATACCGCCATTCACTCCCTGTTTTGTTACAATCGGAATTCCCGCTTTACACAAATCTTCGATATCTCTGTTTATGGTTCGACGGGAAACCTCAAATTTTTCCGCCAAATAAGGTGCGGTAACAGTTTCTTTTTGTAACAGCACTGACAAAATTCCAATCTGTCTGTCTATTTTCATGATTTCTCCTTTAACAATTCTTATAATACTATACAAACCACGTCAACTGTATGTCATGTTTTAATTGTACTTATAAAAATGATAATTTTCAATTATTTTGTTTATTCTAAGCAAAACGCGGAGTTACGCTCCGCATCTTCTCATGCATATATCAGCTCTTTTACCGCAATCTCCTCTGCCGAACTCATAGTGCGTCCCCTTTGGTGGCTCTGTCTGTTGCTTCCGCTGTTTTCCCTTGAAGATACCCTTTGTTCCGGCAATTTCCTTCTCTACACCTGCAAGCTGTTGTTACCTTTGATAAATGGCTGCGTTCTGCTTCTCCTTATCATCCCACACATAAATATTGATAAGGTCTGTATAGGAACGCTTTACCTCATCAAGGAAACTGTCGCTTTTAAATCGGCTGTCCTTAATGGTAAAAATGTTACGCTCATTCACCTCTCCCTTGAAAATAATTTTGCACCTGCTTCGAAGCTGCCCGGCTTCATCCAGTATCTCTTTTTTGGTGCGCACATGCTTTCTGGTTTCATCATAAAACATGTTCCTTTTGCATTGGAAGATATATATGGTCTGAAAATCAAAGAAAAAATAAAGAAAAAACCTTACCGATATTCAGTTTTCAATCCTGAAAATCAGTAAGGTTTTATTATGTCCATGAAGTAAATATAATTCTTCAAGTAATCATTCCATGAATGATGAAAAAATGTTGCCATTTTGTTGCTATATTTAAGGACAACCTTTAATACAATTTAACGAATACTAAAGAAACACATTCTTTACTTTTTAAAATCCCTCACAACTTACTCTCTAGTTTCGAACTCCACCCCTAAATCCTCAAACTTTGCCTCAATAGGGGTATAATATCTGCTGATAGAAGTAATCAGTCCCAAACCATCCTGTGTCAAATAAAAAAACGAATCCATTTTATCTAATGAATCACTGTCATAGTTCTCCCATTGCTCTCGTACATTTTGCAGCCACCATTCACTGCTCTCCTTATCGCTTTCGTTGCCGTCTTTCCAAAACCACAAGCATTGAAAAGCGCCCGTATCAAGCAATGATAGCAGTGTCCAGTCATCACCTATCACATCCCGCAGTTGCAGTACTTCTCCGGTTAGCATATTGATGGTAATGCCTGTTTCCCATTGATTCGGATGATTGGCACCGCGGAAGGAATTATAGTCATAAATACGCATGGAAAAATATGTTTCATCCTCTCTTGTAATGACATAATTCCTGTTGATATCTCCATATGCCTCACCGCCGGGATTCCACTCTTTTTCCTCCGTATCATACGTATAAAAGAAAGCCTCTCTCAATGCAGCATTAATCCGTTCTTCCAATTCATCATCCTTTAACCAAACCTGCGGATATTCAATTGTGATATCGATATCCATCCTGTCATCATAATAGGTATAAAGACAATGTTCTACATATGTGCCCATCCATTCGGAATCGGGCAGCATCTTCCGCTCATCATGCTCTATTGGTCCATTTTCCGAATCGTAATGTATCGAAACCCCTATATCCAGATTCTTTGCAATCTGCGTCTGATATACATAGTTTTCTCGCATTTCTTCTACAAAGGAGCTATCCTCACGCAATGCCCAGGAAGAGTCTTTTGTAAAAATATTTTCCCTCTGTCCTTCAAAAGAATACCATCCGCTCTGCTCATCATAGGTATAAGAAATTGTTTCACCCCACAGTTCGCCTTCCCCTTCTAACAGGATTACACATTCATATTTTCCGTCTTCGTCTTCTATTTCGCCGAAATACGCCTGATACATTCCCTCTATCCCGTAGGTGCGGAATCCTTCCTGAATATAAAGCGTCAACTGCTGGTAGGCATCTATCTGTTCCGGAGAAAGTCCTGCAAAATCATTCTCCTTCACATCTTGCGCAGTTGTTTCTGATTCCGACAGCACTTCCTCCACTGAAGATTCTGCCACATCACTCACTATCTCTATTTTTTCCTGTCCGGCATTGCCGCAGCCTGTAAGCAGAATGCAGATAGCAAAACAGGCACCGAATCTGGTATAACGTATTGCTTTTTTCATGATACTTTTACTCCATCCTCAGGCTCTTCGTAACGCTAGCCGTTACTCATCAGCATCTACCGCCTTCAAAGCAGCTTTCTCCTATCTCCCTATGCAGCCTGTCCCCCACAAGTCCCATAAACAACGACATTTCAGCATATACGACCAATCTAAATCCCTTATCCCCTTAATTACTTTATAGTAATCTCTCTATACTGAATCCTACAAGGTCCTGTATTTAGCTTTTTTATTCAGTTGTTTCCGATGAGCTCAGAAAAATTTAAAATTTGCAATCAAACAAAAAATATTTTGCAAGAATAGCTGTTTACTATTCGAACTCGGCGTGTTCATCGCTATTATTAACTATATTTATTCAGGTTTTGTGTAAATACACACCCATTTTTACTTTAATTACATCAATTATTATGGTTTGCTGATTTTCTGTTGCCAAAATGTTGCCATTCCTTTTTCTAAACAGATTTAAGCCATATTTTGAAATCGAGCCTAAATTCTGTTTTATTATGTATATTTATAATTGCAATTACAATCCCTACTGGAGAAAGCTTATAATCACCAGGAATACTGTGCATCATCGAAGGTAATATTTCTTTAACTTTATCTAAATCCAAATTATATTGCTTACAAAATGTTTCAGCCGCGCATCCTAATGAAAGTGTAAACAATCTAAGCATGTTTAAAAACGGAATACTATCTTCAATATTATGTGGAACTGGTAATTTTGAACATATATACTCGCAATGTTCTTTAAGTGTCTCAACAGAATTAATTTTTTCCAGCTTTGTTTGCTTACATAAAAAGGTTAAAGATAAATAATTTAAATGGGCTTCTGATAATGATTTTACAATATCTACTGCGTCATCTAAAATAATCTTCATGTAAAAATCGTTATTAAAATTTATCCTATTTATGATAAGTTCACTTAATAATTCAAATAATGTATCTGTTCCAAAACGAGCATATTCTTGATGTGATTTGTTCAGAATATATTGTATGTCAGGATCTGAAAAATCAGAAAAATCTTTTTTTCCCTGTCTTTCTAATTTAACTATTACATTTTTGCACAACTCTTCTGCTCGTTCTTCCGCAATTTTTCTTGCTTCTTCTTGTAATTTCGGGAAATTATCCATAAATAACTTTATTGCCAAACTACTTGCTTCCTCCGCTGTCATGCCATAATAATTATTTTGGTTTGCAATCTGTGTTGTATCAGCTCCTACTGCTGCTTTCTGTATTACCTTTATATCTTCACTCATTCTCTTTCTCTCTCGCATAATAATTATTTTGGATACCAACCTGCGTATTCTTTACTCCATTATTTATTTGCTTAATCTTTGCTTTAGGATTTTGATCTTCCTTTTTCTTTCCCATTATTTTTCTAATACTTGCACACATTAATGTTATAAAAGTTATGCCAATCCCGCTAAAAACCCATTCCTTATTTTTACACAACCAATCAATAATTTCCATATTATCCACCTTCACAAGCTTATATGGCAACAAAAAATATACACTTCCACCCAAATGCAGATACCACAAATGAAACAACCTCATTTTTTCTTTTCCCCATTTTTAATACCTCCATTAAAATATCTTTCATATCCAAATACAAGTATTTCCTCCATAAATCATCTCTCCTGTTTTTTACAGTCTCTTACCTATCCTATTTTTTAGGCATTTTATACATAGCTCCACAACTATTGCATCTATTGTTAAAGACTGTTAATTTGCCACAATAAGCACACTTTTTCCCCCGTCCCCCTTTTCCTGAATTGGGTGGAATAATCATCTCATATCCACATTTACTACATTTACGATTTTCACCCGTTGTTTTAAAAAAAGCTAATTCATTACAATTTGGACATAATTTACCTGCCATGCTTAGAATCTCCTTCTTTCCATATAATTATATATTTATATAATCATATATCTGCATGATT
>CAMWWJ010000030.1 GCA_947177925.1 uncultured Lachnospiraceae bacterium | reverse complement strand
CCGGCGGGCTATTTTAATTCAGTATTCTTCCAGCAGGAGGAATTTCCTATAATATGAAAAAAGACAGATTCAGGCTATCTGTATCTGTCTTTTTATTTTATAGCAACTGCTTCCTACAGCCAGATCTTCTGCAAAATCAGAAGGGCATTTCTTATTTCTTCTTCCGATAAACTGGCATATCCCAGCAGAATCTTTGCATATTCGTCTTTTGCATCTTTTTCCTCTACAAAATAATTGCTCATCCCATAAACCTTTATCCCGGCATCTTCTGCTGTATTTGCCAGCTGTTCCTCACTGGTTCCCTTCTCCCTGCTTGTAAGAATAATATGAAGTCCGGCATTCTCCCCCGAAATATGGAACTTATTCTTAAAAGGTCTTAAGCACTCTAAAAGACAGTCATGTTTGGTTCTGTAAATCTTACGCATTTTATTTAAATATCTTTCATAATGTCCTGCCCCAATAAATTCATTCAGGATTGCCTGGTCGATTCTTGAAACAGTAGAAGATAGAAACCCCGCATTTCTCTCATACTGCTCCAAAAGAGGCTTTGGAAGAACCATAAAGCTTACACGGATAGCAGGCGCTATGGACTTGGAAAAGGTTCCCATATAAATTACCTTTTCTTTTTTATCCCATGCCTGCAATGCCTGAATAGGCTTCCCCTTATATCGGAATTCACTGTCGTAGTCATCTTCAATCAGATAACGGTTTTCTGCTTCTTCTGCCCATTTTAACAGCTCCATCCGCCGTCCGATAGGCATTACCACTCCGGTAGGAAATTGATGGGAAGGCATAATATATGCAATATTTGCCTGACTGTTCCGCAAATGCTCCATACTCATTCCGTTTTTATCTATCGGCATGGTACTCATTTCATATCCAGCTGAAGAAAAAATCCGGTAAGCTCTTTTATAAGTTGGATTTTCCATTGCTACCCTCTGATGCTCCCCCAGAATCTTTCCAAGCAGCACTAACAAGTAATCATTTCCGGCACCTATGATAATCTGTTCCGGTTCACAATTTACGCCCCGGAAGCTGTAGACATAACGACAGATTGTATCTCTAAATTCAAAATCTCCTTTTGGATGGCCTGGCTCAAAAATATCCTTTTGGTGCTCTGCCAGCACATTTTTGGAAATTCTTCTCCATGTCGAAAAGGGAAAGGCTTTCATTTCAATCCCATTGGGTGATAAGTCGAAAAGATAAGAGTTTTCCTTTTTTATCTCTTCTCTCTTTACACTCTGTTCCTTTTTCAAATGATATAATTCACCTACAGGACATATAAAATAGCCTTTATACGGCTTTGCTTCAATATAGCCCTCTGATACAAGCTGTTCATAAGCAAGCTCCACCGTACTTCTTGCTATCTGCAAATGCTCTGCCAAAGCACGAGTAGAGGGAAGCCGTTCTTTCGAAGACAGCTTTCCCTCTACAATTTCATTTTTTATATACTGATATATCTGTTCATACAAATATACACCGCTTTCCATATCCAGTGTAATTGCTAACTCATTCATGCTTTACCCTTTTTTGCCTGATTCTCTTTAATCTGCTTTACCAGCATTTCCTTAATGTCCCTTGCCTTATCCTTCATTCTTGGACTTGCCGTATGGGAAACCAGAATACTTGAAATCAGTCTGGAGGAAATGTCGAACTGCTCAAAGCGCATTGCAATTACAGCAATAAGATAATCTACCGTTACTTCGTCCATGCCGCACATTGGAAAGCTCTCTGCCTGCCTTGCTGATAAAAAGCCTTCTAGAGCATTTCTTAAAAACTCATCTTCCTCCTTATCAATTTCCGCCTTCTTTTTGCTATAGTCTGCATCCTCTTCTTTCAGGCTTTCTCCCTGTCCTCTTAAAAGCCATGCTGTTTTTAAACAAATATATGCCTTTTCACTGGCTTTTGCTCTTTTTACGATTGCATTGGCCAATGTCAGTTTGTATCTGGCAAGAGCTTCTTCATAGGAATAAATAATCCCCTGCTCCTTCATAGGCTTAAAGCTGGCAGAAATATTTTCTTTAATCAGTTTTGCCTGTGGTGCGGTAAGAAATTTAAAGTACCTGCTGAGTGCCGCATAGCCACAGTGGGGACACAAGATGATATCATATTTCAGCATATCCACACTTTCATATTTGGGGCGCAAATCCAAATCGGTTCCTAAAAGCTTCGCTTTTCCTATTTTTACAGTCCTTGACTTAAATTCCGTATCACAAATGGGACATGTATACGATTTTTCAAAAAGAAGCTCCTGCTCTGCAAGAACAGGATCTTTCCTGATTTCTTCTGCTCTTTTTGCTTCCTCTTCTTTTTTTGCCTTATCATAAATATCGTCTACCTTATCCAGTCCCTTAAGACCAAATGCTTCTAATCCAGATAATAATCCTGCCATAGCTATTTCTCCTATCTTCCTCCTAAGCTTTACTTAGGTAGCTTAAATGAACTTTTTAATGAAACAATTCTGTTAAATACAAGAGCCTCCGGTTTGGAATCCTTATAATCCACACAGAAAAAACCATTTCTTACAAACTGAAAGCTATCATAAGCTTCTGCTCCTGAAACTGCAGGCTCTAAATAACATTCCTTTAATACAGTCAGAGAATTCGGATTTAAATTCAAGCTTCCATCTTCTTTATTATAAACCCCTTTTTCTTCATCTACAAGATTTTCATAAAGACGAACCTCCGCCTTCACCGCTTCCTTTACAGGAACCCAGTGAATGGTTCCCTTTACCTTTCTTTCTGAAAAACCGCTTCCGGCTTTCGTGGCAGGATCATAGGTGCAATGCACCACAGTGATATTTCCATCCTCATCCTTTTCAAAGTCGGTACAGGTTACGAAATATGCGTGCATCAGCCGCACCTCATTGCCCGGAAAAAGACGAAAATACTTCTTTGGCGGTTCCTCCATAAAATCCTCTCTCTCAATATAAAGCTCTCTGGAAAAAGGCACCTGATGAGTTCCAAGCTCTGGATTTTCCATATTGTTAGAAGCCCCCAGCATTTCCACCTGTCCTTCCGGATAGTTGTCTATCACTAACTTAATCGGATCCAGCACTGCCATCATACGAGGTTTCTTCAATTTCAAATCCTCTCTTACACAATACTCAAGCATTGCATAATCTACAGATGAGTTGGATTTGGATACTCCGCAAAGCTCCACGAACATCCTGATGGATTCCGGTGTAAAGCCCCGTCTTCTCAGAGCTGCTATGGAAACAAGCCTTGGATCATCCCACCCATCCACGATTTCATCTTCTACCAGTTTCTTAATATATCTTTTTCCTGTTACTACATTGGTCAGATATAACTTTGCAAATTCAATCTGCCTGGGCGGTCTCTGGTATTCCAACTCCCTTACTACCCAGTCATATAAGGGCCTGTGGTCTTCAAATTCAAGTGTACAGATAGAATGGGTAATTCCTTCAATGGCATCCTCAATGGGATGAGCAAAATCATACATAGGATAAATGCACCATGCATCACCGGTATTATGATGATTCATATGTGCCACCCGGTAAATAATCGGGTCACGCATATTGATATTTGGTGATGTCATATCAATTCTGGCACGGAGCACCTTTTCTCCATCCTTGTAACTTCCATTTTTCATATTTTCAAATAATTCCAGATTTTCTTCTATGGAGCGGTCTGAATATGGATCTTTCTTTCCCGGCTCTGTTAAAGTCCCCCGGTACTCCCTGATTTCATCGGCATTTAAATCAGACACATATGCCTTTCCCTTTTTAATAAGCTTTACAGCAGCCTCATACATCTGTTCAAAATAATCGGATGCAAAAAACAGTCTGTCTTCCCAATCAGCGCCAAGCCACTCAATATCTTCTTTGATAGATTCCACAAATTCTGTTTTTTCCTTCGTTGGATTCGTATCGTCAAAACGCATGTTAAACTTACCATGATACTTCTCAGCCAGACCATAGTTCAGTAAAATACTTTTTGCATGACCGATATGCAAATATCCGTTTGGCTCCGGAGGGAATCTGGTGTGAACCGTATCATACACTCCCTCTGCTAAATCCTTATCGATCTCCTGTTCAATAAAATTTCTGGACACTACTTCCTTTTCGTTATTTTCCATGCTGTTACCCTCATCTATATTTCTTCGTCATTATATTCTTTTAGTGTTTAAAATGCCTCATTCCGGTAAATACCATTGCAATTCCGTACTCATCGCATTTATCAATGGACATCTGATCCCTCATTGCCCCGCCCGGCTGTATAATTGCTGTAATTCCGGCTTGATGGGCAGCTTCCACCACATCATCAAAGGGGAAGAAGGCATCGGATGCCAGCACTGCACCTTTGGTTGCATTTTCATCAATCAACTCTGCCGCATGTTCAAAACTCTGCTTTGCTGCCCAGATACGGTTTACCTGTCCCGGTCCGATACCTACGCTTTGTTTGTTCTTCACAACTGCAATACCGTTGGATTTTACGAACTTCACAAACTTCATGCCGAATTTCATATCTTCCAGCTGTTCCTTTGTAGGCTGTGCTTTTGTCACCACCTTAAAATCCTCTTCCCTGTAAATTTCAGAGTCAATGGTCTGAACAATCAGACCGCCGTTTACCTTCTTCATATCAAGGGCATTTGGATTTTGCGGCACCTGAATGTCCTTCAATTCCAATACACGGATATTTTTCTTGGAGCAAAGGATTTCCAATGCTTCCTTTTCATAGGAAGGAGCCACTACTACCTCCAGAAAGATCTCATGCATTTCCTCTGCCATCTGCTTTGTCACTTCACGGTTTACCACTACGATACCGCCAAAAATAGAAGTCTTATCCGCATTATATGCTTTATTCCATGCTTTATTGATATCTTCATCGCTGCCTACTCCACAAGGATTTCCATGCTTGCATGCCACTACAGTAGGCTCGGTAAATTCCTTTAATAATTCCAGGGCCCCGTTCGTATCATTAATATTGTTAAAGGATAACTCCTTGCCATTATGCTGAATGGCATCCACTAAAGAACCTGTCTGCTTTCCGATCTGACGGTAAAAAGCAGCCTGCTGATGTGGATTTTCCCCGTAACGCATATCCTGTACCTTTTCAAAAGTCATAGTAAGCGTTTCGGGAAGAGAATAGTCCTCTCTCTGTTTCTTTAAATAATCTGCAATCATTGTATCATAATTGGAAGTATGCATAAATACTTTCTGCATCAGATAAAACTTAGTATCTATGGACACTTCTCCCTTTTCCTTTAATTCAGAAAGAACCTTCCCGTAATCAGAAGGATCGGTTACAACTGCTACATCCTGATAATTCTTTGCAGCGCTTCTAAGCATGGTAGGACCGCCGATATCAATATTTTCCACTGCTTCTCCACGGGTAACCCCTTCCTTCAAAATAGTAGCCTTAAAAGGATATAAATTTACGATTACCAAATCTATTGTATCTATATTCAATTCCTTTAGCTGATTCATATGTGCAGGATTGGAACGCATCGCCAGAATTCCCGCATGTACAATGGGATGCAGGGTTTTTACCCGTCCGTCCAGACATTCCGGAAAGCCGGTAAGCTCGGAAATTTCAACAGCCTTTATCCCCTCTTCCTTCAACTTTTTGAAAGTCCCTCCGGTAGAAATGATTTCTACTCCCATGCTCTCCAGTTCTCTGGATAATTCTACAATTCCTGTTTTGTCTGATACACTAATCAATGCTTTCATAATTTTCTCCTCCTAAATTTCCATATCATATATGATAAAAATCAATGATTACTATCCGTTACCCATTACATACTTTTCTTCAAAAGCCGGCAGCTGCAGAGGCCGGTCAAAATAATACCCCTGAATCAGTTGTATTTTCATGTTATTTACTACATGAAACTGTTCTTCTGTTTCAATTCCTTCCACGCACACATTTACATTGATAGCTGCCGCTAACTCTGCTACCATTTTAATAAAGGATTGGGAATAGCTGTCCTCTGCCAGCCCCTGCACAAAGTTCTGATCCACCTTAATCACATCCAGAGGAATCTCTCTGATATGGTTTAAAGAGGAATAACCTGTTCCAAAGTCATCCAGCGCAATTCTGACGCCCAGCCTCCTTATCTGGCGAAGAATTTTTTTCATCCGATTCATATCATTGATAGCAAGGCTTTCCGTTACTTCCAATGTCAGGTTCATCGGATTAATTCCTGTTTCCTTAATGGTATTTTCTACAATTTCCACAATATCCGGCTGCAAAAGCTGTATGACTGACAAGTTCACATTTACTTTAAAATTCCCCCTGCCTCTATCGTTCCAGCCTTTGCAGGCAATACATGCTTCCTTTAATACATGATTACCTATCGGATTGATCAATCCCAGATATTCGGCTAACGGTATAAATTCTGACGGCGGCACAAAGCCCATTGTGGCAGAATTCCAGCGAATCAGCGCCTCTGCACCGGTGCAGACCGGTTTCCCTGACAGTATATCAATAATAGGCTGGTAATACACTTCAAACTCCCGATAATTATTTGCGGTGGCATCGCGCATATTTTTCTCCATATCCAGTCTCTTGCTGGAAGCCATGCTTAATTTCAAGGAGTATCTGGTACAACGGTTCTTGCCTGCTTTTTTTGCATCATACATGGCAATATCCGCTTTCTTTATTAAATCCTGTACGCTGTTTCCATCATCCGGATAATTTACAATTCCCATGCTCATAGTACAGTAATAATCCGCATCCTTTAAGAACCAAGGCTTACTGAATATTGCCTGAATATCCTGTATGATCTCATCGAATCTGTCAAAGCTTTCCGGCGGTATGATAATGACAAATTCATCCCCACCCATCCGGTAACAGGAATTACAGATTCCCTTTATGCGTCTTAAGCTGTTGGAAATGGACTTTAAAAGCACATCGCCGTATTGATGTCCAAGACCGTCATTAATATGCTTGAAATCATCCAGATCTAAATAGAGAAGTCCTCCTGTCTTCCCATCTGCTACAGCCTTATCCAGCTGTATGGACAAATCCCTTTCACAGCACATGCGATTATACAGCCCGGTCAGGAAATCTGTATATGCCTGCTGTTCAATTCTCTTCTGGTAGATTTTTTTGTCCGTTATATCGTGCAATACGCAAAGAGAAACTCTGTTTCCATCCATCCAGGTCATATAGGAAAAGTACAAGTCATACCATCTGTTCTTCTCATTGTAATGAATTTCATAGTATCCTTCCCGGAATCCGATAGGCCTTCCCTTTTGAACCATCTCCATAAGCTTTCCATTTTGAAGCTCCAGCTCAAAGGTGCTTTTCAACTGCTTATTGGCAAAAATTATTTTACCGCTTTCCACATCCTGTACATATACGCTGCTTCCCACATTATCCAGAACCGAATGAATCAGGGAAATGAAGGATGTCAGAGAATTTTCCCGCTGCTTCCCTGCAATCAGGATCTGCAGGATCCGGGCCATATCTTTGATAAATTGAATTTCCTCCAACTGCCATATTTTTTCTCTATATCCTTCGGAAAGATAAATATACATGACCGGCTTTTCATTTAATATAAGCGGAATGGAAATAAAAGCCTTTTGCTTTCTCTCTTCCATATATTCTTTTACTTCTTTTGACACAACCGAATCGGCAGAAATGATTACCGGTTTATCCGTACAGAATACCTGTGGCCGTTCAAGCTTTCTTACCCTGTCATACCGGGAAGTAATTCCCTCTTTCAGCCATTCACATACCACATCCACAAATCTTTCGTCCCTTAATACTTTCACAAGCCCGGCGGAACTGATCTGCAATGCCCTGCCCATAAGCTTAAGAAGCTCACCGGCAGTCTCCTCAAAGGGCTGGTTACATTCTAAAAGCCGTAATGCTTCTGTATAATAATTCATTTTTTTTAAAGACATCTTTTTTGCATTTTTCGTCTCTACTGCCCGGCCAGGATTCCCTGATGTGAAAATCTGCTCCGTATACATACGCAGCAGCTTTGCTGTTTCATAAATCCTTTCCTCTGTGGTAATCCTGCTCATATTTCTTATTGCAGGCTTTCCACAAGCTTCTTCCTCTGCAAAAACACAACAAGCAAGCCAACAAAACATCAGCTTGCCTTCTATTTTATATCCAATTGCTGCTATCTTAAGATTGCCATAGTCAGTTCCCTCTACAATCTGTTCCTCCAGGGAGCTTTCCTTTACCCGCTCAAACAGACTATATAACCTTTCACTTGAAACCGCCTTTTTTAACCGGACAAGATCTTCGTCACTGCCAGACCATTCCGTTAACTGATTTCCGAATTCATCCACGCAATAGGCATAAAAATTCCCCAGAAAACAAAACTTGTCCTGAACCTTCTGAAGCATTTTTTCCTTAACAAATCCTTTATTTTCCAATCCTGTCCCCACCTGTTAGTATTCCTTTTTATAATAAGCCCATAGACCAAGGGCAGTAAAGCAAACGGTATAAATACTGCTCAATATGATAATCTTAGGCATATTTAATGTTGCATAATACGGGAGTTCGTTAAATCTTGGTGTCAAAAGCAGATACTCCTTTATCCACCGGCACGGCTCCAGCTTAAGAGGCTCTGCCGCAAGAAACATGATGATTCTCGGAAGAGCAATCACTAATCCAAAGAATGTAGCAAAGGCATGGCGCTTTCTCGGAAATAAAAATAACAATCCGTTTCCAATGGCAATTCCTGTAATCCATAGAGGGATTGCGGTAGTTGCAGCCCTGCAGAAATCCTGTACCACCCAAAGTTCAATGCTTCCGTCAGCTGCCATAAAAATATATGTGATACCAATAAAAATCACGATTGCCGCAACCAGGAAAACTGCTGAAATACATAATTCTGAAAAAAACTCGCCAAAAAACAGCTTTGCTCTTGAAAGCCCAATCGTAACTTTGTTTCGAATTCTGGGATTGGGACATTCCTTACCGAAAATAATTTCTGCAATAAGAATCGTACTGTAATATGGAACAATAAAGCACCACTGGGCAAAGTAAATCAGGTTGGAGCCAAAGGCTCCTTCCCTCATACCGTATATGCTTCTGAATGCTACCATTGCAATATTGGCAAGTAAGCTTAATATCACAATACCGGCCGCATATATATATGTTCCTTTCTTTTTTAAGGCAATCGTCACTTCATTTAAAATATAATATCTCATGACTTTTACCTTACTCGTCTACACTGTAATTAGGTGCCTCTTTTGTAATATGGATATCATGTGGATGGCTTTCCTTCAAGGATGCAGCGGAAATCTTCACAAATCTTCCGTTTTTCTTTAATTCCTCAATGTTGGAAGTGCCACAGTAGCCCATGCCGGCACGAAGCCCTCCCATTAGCTGGAATACAGTATCTTCTACAGTTCCTTTATATGCTACCCGGCCTTCCACGCCTTCCGGAACAAGCTTCTTGGCATCCGACTGGAAATAACGATCCTTGCTTCCGTTTTCCATAGCGGCAATAGACCCCATTCCTCTATAGACCTTATATTTTCTTCCCTGAAACAATTCAAAGGTTCCCGGTGATTCATCACAGCCTGCAAACATACTGCCCATCATGCAGACATTGCCGCCTGCTGCAATTGCCTTTGTCATATCGCCTGAATATTTAATACCGCCGTCCGCAATAATCGGAACACCATATTCCTTAGCCACTTCATAAGCATTCATAATAGCTGTTACCTGTGGCACACCAATACCGGCAACCACGCGCGTGGTACAAATAGAACCAGGGCCAATGCCTACTTTAACAGCATCTGCACCTGCCTCAATCAAGGCTCTGGTTCCTTCTCCGGTTGCCACGTTTCCGGCAATAATCTGAAGATCTGGATACTCCTCCTTGATCATCCGTACACATTTCAATACATTTTCAGAATGTCCATGAGCAGAATCCAGCACAATGACATCCACCTTTGCCTCCACTAATGCCGCCACTCTCTCCAGCACATTAGCAGTAATTCCAACTCCTGCCCCACATAACAGACGCCCCTGGGAATCCTTGGCCGCTAACGGATATTTTATTGTCTTTTCTATGTCTTTAATGGTAATAAGCCCCTTTAGGTTATAATTATCATCTACTATAGGAAGCTTTTCTTTTCTTGCTCTTGCAAGTATTTCCTTTGCCTCATCCAACGTAATACCTTCTTTTGCAGTAATAAGCCCTTCAGAGGTCATGGATTCTTTAATCTTCTTGGAGTAATCCGTTTCAAATTTCAAATCGCGGTTGGTAATGATACCTACCAACTTCCTGCCTTCCGTAATAGGCACACCTGAAATCCTGAATTTTGCCATCAATTCATCTGCATCTTTTAATGTATGCTCCGGAGTCAATGAAAAAGGATCGGTAATTACGCCGTTTTCAGAACGTTTTACCTTGTCAACTTCCTCGGCCTGAGCCTCAATGGACATATTCTTATGAATAATTCCAATGCCCCCCTGCCTTGCCATGGCTATTGCCATCCTGTGTTCGGTAACCGTATCCATTCCAGCACTCATCATTGGAATATTTAATTTAATGCTTTTTGTAAGATACGTAGACAAATCCACCTGATTTGGGATGACCTGTGAATAGCTTGGTACTAAAAGCACGTCATCAAATGTGATTCCTTCTCCGATTATTTGACCCATCTTTCATTTCCTCCATCCATTTTTTCATGTTGTGTTTTTCTTTTATCTCCGAATTTTCCCTCTTTATTTACATTTTGAAAAGTGTAACAAATTTCCCTTTTTGTGTCAATCCGTAAATACCTTTCTGGGCGCCATGTCACGGATTGCCTTAAGCAGCTCCTCCGGCATGTCCAGCTTCACTTTTGACATCTCGGTTTCGCCCGAATAAATCAATACATACGGACGGCTGTCCTCCTGTCCGGAAGCAAAATCATATGCCTTGCATCTTTTATTCCGGTAAGAATCCAGATGATGCGAGTTAACCGGAGCTAATACCTCCATGCGCTGCAGATTGAATTCCGCCATGCGCTTTCTCTTGGACTTTGCCAGAATACGGTCTATACTTAACTCATTGCTTAAGTACAGATATTCAAATTCCACATAGGCATTCAAGCGGGAAAAGTATGCTGCCAAAGCCAGTACGATACCTACCAGCATAAGGGTTAAATATCCGATAAGACCAAAAAAAAGACAGATCACAGCAATAATCGTCAAAGCATACGTTATAATGCTCTTAACCGGATTTGTCTTTCTTTTTATCAGAATTTCCATATAAGAATCACTCATTTTAATTTACTTTCAGGAAAAATGCTCCCTACTCCTTTCTGTTCAGTGGTATTGTTATTATCATAGTACATTTTACTTTATTTTTCAACCCAAAGCCACATCAAACATTTATGAAACTTTGGAAAGTTTTTTTCAGGTTTATTGACACACTTTACGAAAGAGACTATGATAACCTATAAAAACTGTCAGGGAGATTTTCATGTTAAAAGAAGAAAAAGAACAATGGGGCAAGTTAAAGGACAAGCCTCTGAAAGAAAAGATAAGCTATTTCTGGTACTACTATAAATTTTATGTAATTGGAGTCATTGTGGGAATCATCTGCCTTATTATTTTTATCCGGGGATACATGGAGAGCATGAAAGAGCCTTCCATTTATGTTGCCCTGATCAATTCCGGCTACATGTCCATTGCCGAAACTTCCCTGATGGATGACTATGTGGAAAGCAGGAACATCAATACGGCTTCCTCCCCTGCCCGATTCGACATTTCCATATCCATGACACAGGGAACTGCGGACAATGCTTCTGTTGCCAATTCCCAAAAGCTGATGGCACTATTCCAGACACATGCCATGGATGTAATCATTTCCGACGCATGGGTTCTTGAAGAATATGCCTCTCTTTCAGCCTTTGGAAATCTGGAAGCGCTTTTACCGGAAGACTTATATGAAAAGGTCCAGGACCGACTTTATTTTTATACTTTTCCTGACGGCAGCAGGATTCCCATTGGTTTCTACGGAGATGAACTGCCGAAACTCATGGAGGATCCCGGTCATTCCAAAGACACTCCTCCTGTAGTAGCTATATCCGGCACAACCGACAGACCGGAAAGCGCAGTGGATTTTATCCGTTATCTTTTGGAGTAATAGGGACTTTCATTTTAAGAAAGTTGAATTATTTTTTATGTTTCCTAAAATATTATCCAGTTTTTTATGGCTAATTATGGTTTTCTTTCCATTTTCTTATTATTTCTACAAAATACTGTAAAATAAATATAGTTATTTGTAGAAAAGGAGAAAGATATGGCAGAAATGGGAGAAATCTTAGCCGAACTGCGTAAGGATAAGCATTTGCTGCAGAAGGATCTTGCTGATTTTTTAAGTATTTCCATAGGCACGGTATCCAATTATGAAACCGGGGCACACGAACCTGATTTTGAAACACTCTGCAAGCTGGCAGATTTCTTTCAGGTATCTACCGACTATCTGCTTGGCAGAACCGACCTGCCATATGATGTAAAAAAATTAAACGAACCAATCCGGGACGGCATTACCATCAGCGATATCACCCACACCCTGCTGAATATGAGCCGCGAAAATCTGGATAGTGTTTTAGAATATATGGAACTTCTTACTTATAAGAACAAGATGATTGCAGAGAAAAACAGTTACGGAAGCAGCCTAAAATCAAACAGACGAAATAATGAAAAGCGAAAGTAAACAATTATATTTTTCCCCTCACAAAAAAGGACATCCATCAAAAATGCGGATGTCCTTTTTCTATTCTTTTATCAGTCTTCCAATAGCTCTTTCAAAAGCTTATTGACCATTGCCGGATCCGCCTTTCCCTGCATGGCCTTCATCGTCTGACCTACCAGAAATCCAATTGCCTTCTGCTTCCCGTTATGATAGTCCTCTACCGACTGTGGGTTAGCCGCCACTACCTCTTCAACGGTCTTTCTAAGAGCTCCTTCATCATTTACGGTTTTCAATCCCTTTTCTTCCACATAAGCTTCCGGATCCATATCCTTGTCAAACATTACCTCAAATACTTCCTTTGCAACCGTGGAGTTAATCGCCTTGCTGTCCGTAAGCAGGATGAGCTTTGCCAGATTTTCCGGTGAAAAACGGATATCCTCCGGCTCCATGTCCTGCTCCTTTAACAGACGCATGGTCTCCACCATAAGCCAGTTGGAAACCTTCTTAGGCTGTTTGCAGATGGCAACCGTAGCTTCAAACAAATCCGCCAGATGCTTGGAATTTGTAATAATATCAATATCATAATCCGGAATCTCATATTCCTCTTTGTAGCGTTTCATCTTTTCTGTACGGAACTCCGGCTGATTATCCCTGATTTTTGCCAGCCATTCATCACTGATCTGGATGGGAACCAGATCCGGGTCCGGAAAATAACGATAATCCTGGGCATCCTCCTTGCTCCTCATGGCATAGGAATATTCTTTATTGTCATCCCATCTTCTGGTTTCCTGAATCACCTGTTTTCCTTCCTCCAAAAGATCGATCTGGCGGATGCGTTCTCCTTCAATAGCTCTTGCAATTGCCTTAAAGGAGTTTAAGTTCTTCATTTCCGTTCTCGTACCAAACTCTTTAGCGCCTTTTTCCCTTACGGAAAGATTTACATCAGCCCGCATGGAGCCTTCCTGGAGCTTGCAGTCGGAAGCGCCCAAATACTGAATGATCAGTCTTAATTTTTCCAGGTAAGCAATGACTTCCTCCGCACTTCTCATATCCGGCTCGGAAACGATTTCGATAAGCGGGACGCCCGAGCGATTATAATCTACTAAAGAGCAGTCCTCCCACTCGTCATGAATCAGCTTGCCCGCATCTTCCTCCATGTGGATTTCATGAATCCTTACCTGCTTCTTTCCTTCCGCGGTTTCGATTTCCACGCTTCCATTTTTGCAGATCGGCAGGTATAATTGGGAAATCTGGTAATTCTGGGGATTATCCGGATAAAAATAATTCTTTCTGTCAAATTTACAATATTGGGTAATGGAGCAGTTGGTAGCAAGACCTACCGCAATGGCATATTCCACTACCTGCTTATTCAATACAGGAAGGCTTCCCGGCATTCCGGTACAGACAGGACAGGTATGGGTATTGGGGGCACCGCCGAATTCCGTGGAACAGCCGCAGAAAATCTTTGTTTTCGTAGCCAGCTCCACATGAACCTCTAAGCCAATGACTGTTTCATATTCCTTTGCCATGCTAGTTTCCCTCCTTCTTTAAAAATACGCCTCTTGCCTGCTCATAAGCATAGGCTGTCTGAATAAGTTTTTTCTCCTGAAAGGAATTCCCGATCAGTTGAAGACCGATTGGCAACCCTGCCTTGTCCATGCCGCAGGGAATGCTGATTCCCGGCAGCCCTGCCAGATTTACGGAAATGGTATAAATATCTCCTAAGTACATCTTAATGGGGTCTGACAGACTGCTTCCAAGTCTTGGCGCCGTAGTGGGGGCAACCGGCCCCAAAATCACATCATATTTTTCAAAGGCTTCATCAAATGCCTTTTTAATCAATGCCTTTACCTTCAATGCCTTTAAGTAATAAGCATCATAATAGCCGGAGCTTAAAACAAAGGAACCCAGCATAATCCTTCTTTTTACTTCCTCACCAAAGCCTTCGGACCGGGTCTTTTTATACATATCATGAAGTCCTTCCGCTTCTTTTGTGCGGTAGCCGTATTTTACACCGTCAAACCGTTCCAGATTGGAGCTTGCTTCTGCTGCCGCAATGGTATAATAGGCGGGAATGGCATATTCCACCAGACTTAAGTCAAACTCTTCCACAACAGCTCCTTTTTCTTTCAAAAGGTTAGCAGCCGCTAACACCGATCCCTTTACTTCCGGATCGATTCCCTTGGAAAAATAATCTTTCGGAATTCCGATTTTCATTCCTGTCACATCATTTACAAGAGCCTTTGTAAAGTCTGCATCCTTTCTTTCCACACTGGTAGAATCCTTTTTATCATGAGAAGAAATTACCTCTAAAATAGTGGCGCAGTCCGTTACATCCTTTGCCAGAGAACCGATCTGGTCCAGAGAGGAACCATACGCAATCAGCCCATAGCGGGAGACAGTTCCGTAGGTGGGCTTCATTCCTACCACACCGCAAAAGGAAGCCGGCTGTCTTATGGAACCGCCTGTATCGGAACCAAGTGCAAAGAAGCATTCTTCCGCCGCAACCGCCGCTGCAGAGCCGCCGGAGGAACCGCCGGGCACATGCTCTTTATTCCATGGATTTTTCGTTACTCCATATGCGGAGGTTTCCGTGGTGGAACCCATGGCAAATTCATCCATATTGGTTTTGCCAAGGATGACCGCCCCTGCCTCTTCCAGCCTGATTACCGCTTCTGCCGAAAAGGTGGGGATAAAATTGTCCAGAATTTTGGAGGAACAGGTGGTAAGCATATCTTTTGTGCACATGTTGTCCTTAATGGCAACGGGCACGCCCGCTAACGGTCCTTTTAAGGTCCCTGCATCAATTGCCCTTTGCACTTCTTCTGCTCTTTTTCTGGCTCCCTCCCTGTCTACAGTTACATAACAGTGAAACTCTGCTTCTTTTTTTTCAATCTGTCCAAGTACCGCTTCCACAGCTTCTAAAACGGTAACTTCTTTTGCTTTTATTTTTGCTGCAAGCTGCACAGCCGTTAATTTTAAAATATCCATGCCGTTTCCTTTCTATGCTGATTTTACTCCACTGTGCGGGGTACCATGAACATGCCGTCCTTTTCCTCCGGTGCATTCTGAATGGTATTGGCGCTGTCGTCTCCATTCGTCACCACATCTTCACGGAATACGTTGCTAACCGGAAACACATGGCTCATAGGCTCAACCCCTTCGGTGTCCAGCTCATTTAATTTGTCAATATAATCCAGCATTCTTCCCATGTCCTTTTTGGCCTGCTCCTTTTGCTCTGCTGACAAATCCAGCTTTGCCAAAATCCCTACATAGTCGATTGTTTCATCTGAAATCACGTTTGCCATCTTCTACCTCCTGTTACCCTGTTCTTACTACCGATAACTGCTTTATCAGCTTTAATCACGAACTTTTATATGCACTTCTCTAAGCTGCTGTTCCGTCACTTCACAAGGAGCCTTGCACATTAAGTCCTCCGCATTGCCATTCATGGGATAAGCAATGACTTCCCTGATATTTTCCTCATTTCTCAGAAGCATGATCATACGGTCCACACCAGGAGCCATTCCCGCATGTGGCGGCGCTCCGTACTGGAACGCATTGTATAATGCTCCAAACTTTGATTTCAATACTTCTTCATCATATCCGGCAATTGCAAATGCCTTTACCATGATCTGCATGTCATGGTTACGGACAGCCCCGGAGGACAGCTCTACGCCATTGCATACAATATCATACTGATATGCCAGAATGTCCAGTGGGTCTTTTGTATTCAATGCTTCCAGACCGCCCTGAGGCATGGAAAATGGATTGTGTGTAAACCCGATTTCCTTCGTGTCCGGATTCTTTTCAAACATAGGAAAATCATTTACATAGCAGAAACGATATGCATTCTTTTCCAATAAATCCAGCTTTTCTCCCAGCTCCGTCCGAATCATTCCCGCATAATAAGCGGCACGCTCTTCTTTATCCGCCATAAAGAAAATCGTATCTCCCGTTTCCAGTCCAGCCAGGCTTCTAAATTCCTCTTTCAGCTCTTCCGGAATGAATTTATCAATGGGGCCTTTGTAAGAACCATCCTCCATGATTTCCAGATATCCCAGTCCGCCCATGCCGATTTCCGTTGCGAACTTCAAAAGCTTCTCATGAAAGCCTTTGGACATTTCCGCATGAACCTTAATTGCCCTGACGGTCCTTCCCAGAAATGGCTTAAAGGTACATTTTTGGAAAAATTCCGTTACATCTATAATCCGAAGAGGATTTCTAAGATCCGGCTTATCCGTACCAAATTCCAGCATTGCCTGCTTGTAGCTGAAAATAGGATATGGCGCTTTTGTTACGGCAAACCCTTCCGGTGCAAATTTTTCAAAGGTGGCTGTGAGAACTTCTTCTCCTACTGCAAATACCTCTTCCTGTGTGGCAAAGCTCATTTCAAAATCCAACTGATAAAATTCTCCCGGAGAACGGTCGGCTCTTGCATCCTCATCCCGAAAGCAGGGTGCAATCTGAAAATATTTATCAAATCCGGAAACCATCAAAAGCTGCTTATATTGCTGGGGCGCCTGGGGAAGCGCATAAAATTTTCCCTTAAACTTTCTGGAGGGCACGATATAGTCCCTTGCCCCTTCCGGTGAAGAAGCGCATAAAATCGGGGTCTGGATTTCCAAAAATCCCATCTCTGTCATCTTTTCCCGGAGAAATGCAATGACTTTGGAACGGAATACGATATTGTCCTTTACCTTTTGGTTTCTAAGATCAAGATAACGATATTTCAGTCGCACATCCTCTCTTACTTCCCGGCTGGTCATGATTTCAAAGGGAAGGTTTTCATATACTTCCCCTAATACCGTTGCTTCATGTGCCTCTAACTCAATAGTTCCTGTGGGTATCTTAGGGTTATAGGTTTCTTCATCTCTTTTTTCAATCAGTCCTTTGATGGTGACTGCCTGCTCTTTCTTAAGTCCCTGCAAGAGAGAACCCTCACGGATGACAACCTGCAATACTGCAAACATATCCCA
>CAMWWJ010000029.1 GCA_947177925.1 uncultured Lachnospiraceae bacterium | reverse complement strand
AAACAATTTATGACATTGACTGTGAGAAACATTTTGATGTCAATATTGGCAGTGCGGCTGCAATCCTGCTGTCATCAGGCGCTGATGAGAAGCTGCATGTCAAGCTGTCCTCTGAAACCCTTGAGAATTTAGGCTCCATGTATAAGATAAAGCTGGATGACAGGAAAAACAAGCTTGATGTAATCTGCCTTAACAAAAATAAGCTGAGCCGCTATGAAGCGGAGGAGTCGCTCAGAGTTGAGATTATTCTTCCGAATAAATATTCTGACCATTGCGAGATTGCAGCCAGCGTGAAACTTCTTGAGATAAGTAATCTTCATCTGAACCGTTTGGAATATGACGGTGATGCGGAGCAGGTCTTGATTTCAGACAGCAGCGGAAGTCTGGAATTCACAGCAAAGACAGATTATGAAATTACTGTTGATAAGATTACGGGAAGATTGGATATTAACCAATGGAAGGCAAAAGCGGTCATTCGTATTCCGGAAGGAAATATGGTAAATGTCATAAATAAAGGCAGAAAATGTAAGGTTTATTATGAAAAAGAAGGAAAAGCCGCAGAGTGTGAAAATGTTGCTGACAGTGGCAACGAAATCAGTGTTTCGGGAATATTTTCAGAGCTGGTTGTGGATTTGGTGAGGTAAAAAAATAATTGTATAAGTTTAAAACAAAATGTTGTTTAAAATAATAAATATCCCCACATTGGGCTGATTTTGTGATATAGTATATACATAATTATAATTTTCTTTATCTTTTTGCCGGAAGATCCAGACAGTTTTGTCTGCTGGATTAAACTAAAACACTTACATACAGGATAAAAGAAAATGAACATGATGGGGGATTGAATATGGAAAAAAGAAGAACAAGAGGAATTGGTATCAGGACTAAGATTTTATTTCCAACCAGTGTTGCCATTGTTTTACTGTGTGTAGTGATGGGGATGAATTCATATCTGCGTACAAAGGAAAGTTTAATTGCTATGGGTGTTGAGGAAGCGCAAATGGCGGCAACTATTTCTGCTAAATCTATTGATGTGGATCTGTTGGCCTCCATGTCCGCAGAAGATCAGGGAAGCGAAGAATATAATGCTCTGCGGGCTTCCATGAACGAAATCAAAAATGATTGTGGTATCAAATACATGTATACTCTATATACAGACGGAAAGAATGTATATTACGGAGTAGATGAGGACTCCACCAGCAGCGGTCAGGATTTTGGCGCTCCCTTTTCTGCATCTTATCAGGAATTAAAGTCCGTATTTGACGGAGAGATATATATACAGGATTATATCGATTCTACGGAAGACGGTGATCTGATCTCCGCTTACATGCCTCTTGTTGACAGTAACGGAACTATTATAGGCATTATAGGCTGCGACTATGATGCCAGCGGGGTTGTAGCACACTTATCTCAGGCTTTACAGCGCATCATCCAGATCTCAGTCGTTTGTCTGATCTTAGCTCTGCTTACTCTCGGTTTTATTGTCAGCAAAGTAGTGAAAAAGCTTCGCATTGTCGATAGCAAAATTTATGAACTGGTACATAATGAAGGTGATCTGACACAAACATTAGACGTCCACACAGGCGATGAGCTGGAAATGATTGCCAGAAACGTCAATAATCTGCTCCGGCATATACGGGGGATCATGTTAAATATTGCGGAAAATTCAAGGAATTTACAGGAATCTTCCAAAGCTGTTTCCTGTAATCTGGCGAATGCTGGAGCAGGAATTATGGATGTATCCGCCGTTATGGAAGAAATGAGTGCCACAATGGAAACGTCCAGTAGCTCACTGGATCAGGTCAACGAATCTATCAAACAGATTTTCAAAGCTATAGAAGAAATTTATCAACAGGCGGAAAACGGAAGGATTTCTTCCGATAAGATTATGGATGATGCTTCCAATGTATATAGCCGGGCTGTGGAGGAAAAGCAGGATGCTGCCATTCGGGTTGCAAATATGGCGGCTTCCGTTCAGCAGAAGGTGGAGAAATCAAAAGACGTTGAAAAAATTAAAGAGCTTACCAAGAATATCATCAATATCACAGACGAGACCAATCTTTTGGCTTTAAATGCCAGTATTGAAGCAGCAAGAGCCGGAGAAGCAGGGAAGGGCTTTTCAGTAGTTGCCGGCGAAATCGGAAAGCTGGCTTCTAATTCCGCTGCCTCGGCAACGGAAATCCAAAATGTTACGGCAGAGGTAATCCAGACAGTAGATGAGCTGGCTGCTGAAGCAGAAGAAATGATTGCATTTATGAATGAAACTACTATCGGTGGTTATGAAAAGCTTTTGGAAACCAGTGGAAGCTATCGAAGCAATGTAGGAAACATGAACAAAATGATGCAGCATTTTGCGGCAGAAAGCGAGCAGTTAAAAGAGAATATGAACGTTATCCGGGAATCACTGGATGATGTTAAAACGGCTGTAGGCGAATGTGCTTTGGGCGTAATGAATGTAACCGAAACAGCAGTAGATCTGACTGGCAATGTCAGCGATATTGGTAACGAAGCGGATTCAAATCTGAAAATTGTTGATCAGTTGAATGGAGAGGTCGGAAAATTCAAGCTATAAACAGCATAATCATGTACATATTATAATTGATAGAAATGACATTGGTTTTTCCAGTGTCTTTTTTATTGTCTCAAATAGGGATTATTAAATTTGTGCATAAAATGAAAAAACTTCGAGATAACGTACAGTGGAGTTTGTAATGGTTTACTATGCTTGACATTACGAAATACTCTTTATATAATAGTTATTGACTAATGGTCAATAATAAAAAGGAGGTATACATAAATTGGCTAGACCTGTAAAAAAAACACCAGATGAATGGAGAAAAGAAATTCTAAATGCCGCACAAAAGTTATTTACTTCCAAAGGATATGAGGATACTTCCATTTCCGATATCATGGACATGGTAGGCGGGGCAAAAGGAATGTTTTACCGCTTTTTTCAAAGCAAAGAAGAGGTTATGCACGCATTAGGAAATCAAATGTTTTTTGAGAATAATCCTTTTGATGCCATCAAGGAACGAAACGACCTGAACGGATTACAAAAAATTAAGTCACTGCTAATATTGAATCAATCGGATGTAAAGCGTAATCAACTGAATGTGCAGGCAATTCCTATTCTAAAAGACCCGCATATTTTAGCCGCTGCAGTGGAAGAAAACAGGCGTGTATTGACGCCTTTATGGTTGGAATTGCTGGAGGAGGGGAAAAATGACGGTTCAATCAAAACAGAATATGTAAAAGAACTTTCCGAACTTTTACCGCTGATTAACTTTTGGCTTATGCCATCGGTATTTCCTGCAACAGAGAAAGAATTACATCATAAATATCGTTTTGTAATGGAAGTATTAGAGCATATGGGATTGCCGATTTTAGATGATGAAATTGTATCATTTACGGAAAAGTTTATTACTGATATTACAGAAAAAGGGGGAAATGAAGCGTGAAGCAAAAATTGTTCACAAAAAATTTTGTGCTTCTTATTATGGGGCAATTAACCTCTTTGTTTGGAAATTTCATATTGAAACTTGCGTTGTCTATGTTTGTATTGGAAGTAACCGGTTCGGCCGCTATATTCGCAGGGATATTAGCTGTTGCTACAATCCCAACTATTATTCTTTCGCCACTAGGCGGTATTCTTGCAGACAGGGCAGACAGGCGGAATATTATGGTCGCATTGGATGGATTAACAGGTGTGTCGGTTTTATGTGCAACACTTCTTTTGTCTGAAAGCAATGCTATTACTGTAATCAGTGTGCTGCTTGTCATACTTTCTGTTTTTGGGGCATTTGAAACGCCCACGGTACAGGCGTGTATTCCGACTATGTTACAGGGCGATAACATAATGAAAGGAAATGCTGTTGTAAATCAGGTAGCTTCCTTGTCTTATTTGGTGGCTCCCATGTTGGGCGGCGTACTGTATGCGCTATTTGGTTTAAAGCCTGTTATGTATGCAAGTGTTGTCTGTTTTTTTATTACTGCTCTGTTTGAATGTTTTATAAAATTAAGTTACAGGCGTTCTAAGAGCAAAGGCGGTATACTGTCAGTCGTCAAACAGGACTTCCTATCAAGTATGTGGTATATTTCAAAAGAACAGACGAATATTGCAAAAATGCTGCTTTTGACCGCATTTTCCAGATTTTTTGTGATGGGTATTACCATAGTTGGACTGCCCTTTATTGTGCGTACCGTTCTTGGATTAAATGCACAGTATTATGGGGCAGCGGAAAGTGCGTTAGCGATTGCCACAATTTTAGGAAGTGTTGCCGCAGGATTTCTTACAGAGAAATTGAAAATACATAGATTATCTATCTTGCTTGCTTCTATGGGAGTTTTTATGATTCCTGCGGGAATTGTTTTCCTATGTCCGGTTGATTCCATTATAAAATATGTTATCACTATTGTTTCTTTTTGCAGTATGCAGATCGCAATCAGTATCTTTTCTATTTTTGCAGTTTCCCTTATACAGCAAAGGACACCTAATGAGTTGATTGGAAAAGTGATGGCTTATACATCTACAGTTACATTGTGTGTTCAACCCATAGGACAGATTGTGTACGGTTTTCTGTTTGATAGATTCAGTAATATGATTTATTTATGTTTCATACCGACCGGCATGATTGTATGTGCTGTTGGGTTGTCTGCAATGGGATTTTTCAGAAAGATGGAAAAAGAACAACAGGAGGTTTCAGTATGAAGCCTTGAAAAATTCCTTTTGAGTGGAAAAGGTGAAATTCCGGACTGCATTCCCTATACCATAATGCGCAGGTTTATGCTAAAATACCGAAAAAGAGTGCAAAGAGCAAACTAAAATTCAGATGTGTGAAAATTATATAATTTCACATGATTTAGGAGTGTAAGATGAAAAAAGAAAAGCGAAGATTAAAAATAGGTACTACCATGTTATTGTGTGTCTGTGTCTTATTTTTTGCAGGGTGTGGTGCAAAGGACGGTGCTCTAAAGGGAGATGAAACGACGGTAGAAGAGCAGGCAGAGACAGAGGAAGCCCTCGTATTGGAGGAAGAGGGCGTTTCGGACACCGTGAATATTGAAAATACGATGGCGGATTCTGACGGAGAAAGCGCAGAGAGGGCACAGGCGTTGTATGAAGCGCAGATCAGGCATTACTACGGCGGTGTGTTGTCGCAGATCGTTGCGTTAAGGCAACTTCCTGACGGCGAACTGGATACTTGGGCGCTGGACAATGGTTACGAAGAGATGGAGAATAACGGCTTTGCTGTGGCGGATATTGATCGTGACGGAAGAGAGGAACTGATTATTAAAAATACAGCTGCAAGTATGGCCGGCATGTTTGAGATGGTGTACGATTACAATCCGGTCAGCGGGGAACTGAAACGGGAGTTTTGCGATTTTCCGGCACTCACCCATTACGATAACGGTATCATCAAGGCGGAATGGTCGCACAATCAGGGCCCCGGGGAGTTCTGGCCCTTTACGCTCTATCGATATGAAGCGGGAAGTGACTGCTATGTGGAGGTTGGTTCTGTGGACACTTGGGACAAGGCACTCAGAGAGGAGTGGTATGAGGGACAGCCTTTCCCGGACGAGTTGGATACGGATGGTGACGGTACTATGTATCATATCTGTAAAGAGGGCAAGGCGTATTCCTATGAATACGAGGATTACAAGTATAATCAGGCTGACTTCGATGAATGGTTCGGAGGTTTTACTGAAGGTGCAAAAGAGCTTTTTATAGATTATCAGCCCATGAAATACGAATCCTTTGCGGCTTTTACACCGTCATATTTAAAACTTCTTGCGGACGAGGCCGGTAAGGAGCGGACAGATACAACTTCCGATCTGGGACTATTGATTTTGAATGAAGATCATTTTTTGGAAGCGGCGCAGACTCTTCTTTCTGAGAAGTATGATGTGGAGATCAAGCAGCCGGACTCGGATTTTGAGGAGTGGACGATTGGTTTGAAGGACGGCAGTGAGGTGTTTTCCTTCGAGGCGCTGAACGCGGGGCATATCAGCTATAAGGGCGAGAAGATAGAGAATGTGACTATCTTTGGTATCTATCCCGGGATCAGTGTGGACGGCGCATGGGAAAAATTAAAGGCTTATGGCTTCTATGCTTCCCCGTATGCCGAAGTAGAAAATTGTCTCATTACCGGGGAAGGCTTCGGCAATATGAGTATCTGGTTTTCTGAGGAGGATAACGTGGTGACGGAGATCACGGTGGGGCCGTACTGTACTTTTGCGGGTTAAGAAATAACTTTCGAGAGTTTCTTCTATGTGCTATTGACTTGGTTTGATGATGGGTGATCAGGGAGGTATGTTTTATTTATAAACAACAATGGAGGCGGATGCTATATGAAAGGCTCGTAATTTATTATGTCAGATGTGTATGTATTGATGAAAAGATATTAATGATCAGGGAGGAAAATGAATTATGTACAAAAATATTGAAAAGCAAACAAAATTACAGTTAAAAGACCAGATTGAATACCAGCCCGGGCAGATAGTCAGCAAAACGCTTGTACAGAATGATAAGGTCAGCATGACAATTTTTTCATTCGATAAGGGTGAAGAAATATCCACCCACGCCGCAGGAGGGGATGCGATGGTAACTGTTTTGGAAGGAACAGGGCGTTTTACCGTTGACGGAGAAGTTTCATTCCTGAATGCAGGAGAGACACTGATCATGCCGAAGGATATTCCGCACGCCGTGTACGGTGAAGAAAAATTTAAGATGCTGCTTATTGTTTCGTTTTAAGTATGCAGTTTATGAAAATCTATTTCTTGCTAAAATACCGGAGGAGTAAGAACACTAATCCCTGTTACGTTTTTACTGCGTTTGATGGTAATTCAGAGTTACTACACCATTTTAAGTTTGGAGTAGAGCCTTGATAAGACAAAGATATCAAAAAGGAATGAATTTGGAAATTTTGTAGAAATCTTGATGCTGGATTATGATGTGAATTGGGTAGACATTGTCTGCCCAATTTGACTAGAGAAACGTATGTGTTGACTTTTACGCCTCATATGTATAAAATAGTAAGCATAAAAGTCAATAGAAAGTAGATGATTACTGTGGGAGCAACTAAAGAGATTATCAAAATGGCAAAAGAGAATAATGGTACAGTTACTACGGCAATGGTGGTTGCAGCAGGTTTTTCCCGTGGGAACATCAAATATCTTGTCGACAAAGGTATGATTGAGAAATCTGCCAGAGGTGTCTATATTTTACCGGAAGTCTGGGATGATGAGATTTTTAATTTGCAGAATCGATTTAAAAGAGGAATTTATTCTCATGAAACGGCATTGTTTCTATGGGATTTAACAGATAGAACACCGAACAGATATCATATGACTTTTCCGGTGAATTACAATTTAACCAAGCCAAAGGAAGAGGATGTTCGATGTGCGCAGTGTAAAAAAGAGTTATATGATTTGGGAATAGCAGAAGTGACTACGCCAGGAGGGCACACAGTAAGAGCCTATAGTGTAGAGCGCACGCTTTGTGACATTTTAAGACCTCATAGCCATGTGGATATTCAGATTGTGACGGAAGCATTTAAACACTTTGTAAACAGAAGTGATAAAAACATTCCAATCTTGTCAGAGTATGCAAAAAATTTAAATGTTGAAACAAGACTCAGATCGTATCTGGAGGTGCTGCTATGAAAAATGCAATGCGACTAAAGGCAATTATTAAAAATATTGCAAAAGAGAAACATATATCAGCACAGCTCGTAATGCAGAATTTTATGTTAGAAAGATTGTTGGAACGAATATCTGTTTCAAAGTATCAGCAGAATTTTATTCTGAAGGGCGGTTTTTTGATTGCTGCAATGGTGGGGCTTGATACCAGAGCGACTATGGATATGGATGCAACAATAAAGGGACTGCCTATAAATGAACAGACTGTCCGGGAAATGTTTGAAGAAATCTGTAAAATAGAATTAGCTGATGATGTGACATTTAGTTTTCGGAGTATTGGAGAAATTCGTGAAGGAGATGAATATTCAGGGTATCGTGTTTCACTATCAGCAAATTATCCACCTATGGCAGTTCCTTTGAAATTGGACATTACCACGGGTGATAAGATAACTCCAAAAGAAATCGAATATCGGTTCAAACTTCTTTTGGAAGACAGAAGTATTTCGGTGCTTGCTTATAACTTAGAAACAATAATGGCAGAGAAATTGGAAACCATAATATCCAGAGGTGACCAGAATACACGACCAAGAGATTATTACGATATATACATATTGACTAAGCTTCAATATTCAAACATAGAATCCAATACACTAGGGGAGGCATTGAATGCAACAACGGAGAAACGTGGTTCTAAGACAGTGGTTAAGGATTATCGTAGAATTATGGATACTGTTAGGAACAGTGAGGTTATGCAGAAACAGTGGAATAATTATCAAAAAGATTTTGAATATGCAACGGATATTGCGTTTGAGGATGCGTGTGATGCGGTAGTGCAGTTGATGGATAGTATTATGCAAAGTGGAAACGAATGTTAATGTATTAATTTTAACTTGGAAAAGTAATCCAAGTTATCCTATAAATGTGAGAAAAACAAATTAATAACCAAATGATTAGAGAAGCAAGTGCCTATTTCAATATAGGTGTTAAGAAGATGAGAAGAATGGCAGAGGATAATGAAGGAGAGTTTAGTTTGTTTATGGGGAACAGGTATCTTATCTGTCGACCTAAACTTGAGGAATATCTACGGGATTTGACGAAGAATCAGGAGAATCCCCGAGAACTGTGATGGTATGGAGGAACGGTCTATGGAGCCAATGGACTTGATACGGGACAAATTTTCACAGGATTGTACGATTGAGACAGTCCTGCACCTGCTCATGGCGCATTTTGATCTATCAGAGGAAGAAGCGCAGGCTGAGATTGGTGAGTATTTTAAAATCGTAGATATGATTGATGAGGATCGATGATTATGTAGGATTACATAGGTAGTTAAACAGGAAAATATCACTATATTTGAATACGATATCAAAAGTAATGAAGCAGTGTATTGTTGTAAATTGAATCTAGACACTTTTTTATGAGATATGTACAAATGGAAGTGGCTATATAAAATATCCACCAAGATTACCGGAGCAGCCTATTTTTTATCCAGTATTGAATGAAAAATACGCAACCGGGATTGCAGCACAATGGAATGTTAAATACAATGATGACCATAAGGGTTATGTGACAAAATTCGAGATTGATGACGAATATTTTCTGCAATTTGAGGTTCATGTCGTTGGAGGAGAATATCATCAGGAATTATGGGTTTTGGCAGAAGAACTTGATGTTTTTAATCAACATATTATAGGGAAAATACAGGTGATAAGAGAATTTTCGGCAGAAGAGAGCAATTAAACGGGGACTAGTCAACTATCATTAATTAAGATATTATATTCTAAAATATGAAAACTGTAGATATATTTTCGCATACAAACCATGTTGAGTGCGTAGTATTGATGTCAATGGTAGAGAAATAAGGATACGAAAAAATGTTGAAATGAACAAGGATTTTCGAAAGGTTGGATTGATTCACTCAATCCAAAGATAAGGATGACAGCCATGGGATTTATACAAAATATCATCAATCAATACACACAGAAGAGAGAGGCCAGAAATGCTGCCTGCAATCAGTATATTGACCAGATGGACCGTGCAATGCAGGAGATAGATGGGCTGTTTGCCGATCCGCAATCTGTCATAACGCCGGAAAAAGAGGCACAGTGGTATGCCCACAATTCGCATCTTCTGACAAGCCCCGATGTGCAGAAAACCAGAGGAGCGGTCCGCTTTGGGGAATTGTCGGACAAGCAGGCAAAGCTGCGGCAGGCTGCTGGGGCGCTGAAGCAGCAGATTGTGCGTCACAATGAGCAGGTTCTCCAGATAAAGATACAAGATGCCTATGCGTTGATTGGTAAGGTGGAGGACCGGGATTTGGACAAGCAGCAGATGGCATGTATTGTCACGGAGGTCCACAACCATCTGGTACTTGCAGGTGCAGGCACGGGAAAGACCACCACGATTGTGGGAAAAATCAAGTACCTGATTAAGTCGGGGCAGTGCAGACCTGAGGATATTCTGGTATTGTCCTTTACCAATGCCTCTGCGGCGGAGATGAGCCATCGGATTGATCAGGAGACCGGCTGTCACATAGACGCGTTTACCTTTCACAAGCTGGGGATGAATATTATTACGCAGGTTGAGGGGATTGTCCCGAAGATTTTTCAACATAATATGCGTAAATTTATCACCGAACAGCTGCGGCTGCAGATGCAGTCTGAGAGATATTTGATGCTGCTGAGTTCGTATCTGCTGAATCACCGCATTCTGGCCAGATCTGAGTTTGATTTTCAGAACATGGAGGAATATCAGGAATATTTGCAGCTAAACCCGCCCACTACACTGGGCGATGAAACGGTAAAAAGCTATGGCGAGATGGAGATTGCGAATTTTCTGGCGCAGAACAATGTTTCATATATTTATGAGCATCCCTATAAAATTGATACCCGCACCGCCGAATATGGGCAGTACATGCCGGATTTCTATCTGCCGGATTATGATATTTACATCGAGTATTTTGGCATCGACAAAAGCGGTGAAGTGCCTTCCTATTTCCGAGGCTCTCATGGGATGACTGCCTCTCAGGCCTATCAGGCATCCATGGACTGGAAACGCCGTGCACATCGGAAGAATGGGACCATTATGGTAGAGTGTTTCGCCTATGAGAGGATGGAGGGAACTCTGCTGAATAATCTTAAACAGAAGTTGGCAGCTCATGGGGTGACGCTGTCGCCCAAGAACGTGCAGGAATTGTGGGAGCAGGCTTCGTCCAGAGGAGATACTGTGCTTGATGGAGTGGCGACCCTGCTGGAAACGGTGATCAATCTGATCAAGAGTAATGGCTACACGATTCCCATGGTGCGCCAGATGAACTACGGCATTCATGCCCTCTCCAATTCTCTCATTCTGTCGCTGGTGGAACCGATTTTTGAAGCATATAATTCCTGTCTGAAAGAGAGGGGAGAAATAGATTTCAACGATATGATCCATCTGGCTACAGGGTATGTGAAAGAGGGAAAATATGTGAATCCCTATAAATATGTGATAGTGGATGAGTATCAGGATATCTCCCGGGCCCGATATGTCCTGCTTGACAGGATGAGAAAATGCGCCGACTATGCGCTGTTCTGTGTGGGGGATGACTGGCAAAGCATCTATCGCTTTGCGGGCAGCGATATTGGGTTTATCCTGGATTTTCAGCGCTATTGGGGCGTTGCGGAGACCAGCAGAATAGAGACTACCTATCGTTTTACGCAGAAACTGGCGGAGATCAGCGGCAGTTTCACTATGCGAAATCCGGCTCAGATGAAAAAGTCCATTAAGGGAAAGCAGGATATCTCTGGGTTTCCCTTGGGAGAAATCAGCGCCCATACGGATAAATATGCCATACAGTTCATGTTAGAAAAACTGGACGATCTTCCTCAAAAGAGCAGCATATTTTTTATAGGGAGATATTCCTTTGATGCGGATCTGCTAAAGGGTAACGACCTGCTTGCCTGCCGCTATGACAACGCCAAGGGACAGGTAGAGGTAAAGTACCGTAACCGGCCGGATCTGCAGATGTACTTTGTCACCGCTCACAAATCCAAGGGCCTGCAGGCAGATTATATTTTTATCATCAACAACAGGAACGCAAGGATGGGCTTCCCCAGCAAGATTCAGGATGCTCCCATATTGCAGCTTTTACTTGAAAAGAGCGACCAGTACCCTGACGCTGAAGAGAGGAGATTGTTCTATGTGGCTTTGACAAGGGCCAAAAAGAAAGTTTTTCTTCTCACGGTGGAAAACCAGGAATCTGCTTTTGTAAAAGAAATAAGGTCTCAATATGGCGAGGCGCTCAGGCAGGAGCGGTTCACCTGTCCTGTCTGCGGCGCAAGATTGCAGAAGAAGTCGGGACCCTATGGAGATTTCTTAGGTTGCAGCAATTATAAGATCACTGGCTGCAAATATACCAGAAATTTGAAGAGGAAAGCGGATTAAAGCCAGAGTAGTAAAACCACTATTACACCATTTTTAAAAGAGTATTGATGTGACAAAAGAGAATGGAGATATGCCTATGAAGAGGGAAAATGAAATAATTATATTTGAAACAGCGGATAAAAGTATAACATTGCCCGTTTCGGTAAAGAGCGATACTGTGTGGCTCAGTGCTAATCAAATGGCAGAATTGTTTGAGAGAGATGAAAAAACAATCAGAAAACATATTAACAATGTTTTTTCAGAAGAGGAAGTTGAGAGAGAAAACAACACGCAAAAAATGCGTGTTGATGGTGTAAAACAGATGGTGCCTTTCTATACTCTTGATGTCATTATTTCTGTGGGCTATCGGGTTAAATCAAAACGAGGCGTTGAGTTCAGGAGATGGGCTAATTCCGTATTGAAAGAATACATAATCAAGGGATATTCCGTGAATTATAACTGTATGAACCAATTAAATGAGGTAATACGGATTATGAAAAGAGTGGAAGAAAAGCTTGATACGAAGCAAGTTCTATCTGTAGTGGAAAGATATAGCCAAGCACTGGATTTGCTTGATGCGTATGATCATCAGAATATGACACGTCCCAAAGCTTTGACGGGGAAGATGTTTATCCCACATTGGAGGAAAAGGTAGCAAATCTATTGTATTTTGTGACGAAGAATCATAGTTTTTCAGACGGAAATAAAAGGATAGCTGCTATAATGTTCCTCTACTTTCTGGATAAAAATGGAGTTTTGTTTAGAGATGGAGAAAAGTTGATAGACGATCACACTCTTGTTGCGCTTACGATTATGATTGCGGAGTCTAATCCGGAAGAAAAGGAAATGATGATAAGTGTTATAATGAACTGCATTATATAATGCCTTTGCTTATTGGGGAAATATATGTTTATTTTGTTGAGGAAATTATGAGGAAAGAAAACTTTTTTAGAATTATTAAATCAAGTCACACCTTTACAAATGAATTGTTAGTATATTTATTGGATATTCCAGATACGGTTGATTTAAGTATTTCTAAACAAGGGACAGATCCTGTAATAATCAGAAGTTCATTATTACAATTAGAAAACTATGGACTAGTTATATCAAGAATGCATTACGTTGGGTGGGAATGATTCATCGACACCAAAGTATATTAGTGTGAGCGAGTTGGGAAAGCGATTTAAGGCGTTTTGTTTAGAATAATCCTTAGTAGTAGGGATTTCCCTTTTACTACTATCTTTACTATTAATAGGTAATCACAACTTGCAAATATTATTTGTCTGCCACGGCAGGACGATTGACTACTGTTCTGTGTTTGAATTGTCGGGGCAAAATGGGGCAAATAAAGGCTTTGGCTGTGCTTAGGCACTACGGTCGGACTACGACTGAAGGAAGTAAAAGTAGTAAATGTAGTAAATGTAGTAAATGTAGTAGTCAAAAATAGTCGAGTAGTTTCATTTGAATACCCTTTAACGATTGCAAACAGTTATCGTTATAGGGTAAACATAAGAGCAAAAGCAGATAAAACTTGATATTTGGGAACTTTTGAGTGATATATGTAACGACCCTTTATGGTCAAATAATCAAAAAGGAGCGTGTGCATATGAAAGAGCAGCAAACAGGAACGATTGACATACCTCTTCAGGAAAGGTTCATGATATCGCTGAAAGAGGCGAGTGCTTATTTCCACATAGGCATTAAGAAAATGAGAAGAATGGCAGAGGACAATGAAGGAGGATTTACACTATTTCTGGGAAACCGATACATTATCTGCCGACCAAAGTTTGAGGAGTATCTGCTGAAAGTGATGGCAAATTAAAGAACGGAACAAGAGATATGTGATGATAAAATTAGACCTTAAATTTCTCTGCTGCGAAAATTTTGTATATTCAGCTATGTGGAATCATTGAAGGTGTTGTCGAATAAATGGGTATACTAATTATTTGAAGATAATTTTATCCTTAAAGCGATATGTATTTTGAGGAAAAAGCTATTGATCATTGAACTTTCCCTTAAAATATGCTAATATTTAAGGGAAAGGATGGCGCATAAGGGAATGAGGACGTTCAATTATTCATCTATAAAAGAGCAAAAGTGGGATTTGGAGATTCTTGGGCTCATTGCAGCTATATACAGATATGCAGGGAAACAGGAGCTTTACCTCAAACAAAAACCGAATGAGCTGGAAAAGCTCGTTGAAATAGCCAAGATACAAAGTACCGAGGCATCGAATGCCATTGAGGGTATTGTAACTACAAATACAAGAATCAGACAGTTGGTTGAGGAAAAAACAACACCAAAGAACCGTGATGAGCAGGAAATCGCAGGATATCGTGATGTGCTGAATGTTATTCACGAAAGTTTTGATGCTATTCCGATTACTAAGAATTATATCCTCCAGCTGCATAAGATACTTTACAGCCACATGAATAACCCGCTTGCCGGGCAGACTAAAAATGTACAGAATTATATCAGTGCTACTCATCCTGATGGGCATACAGAGGTATTATTTACACCGCTTGCGCCTTTTGAAACCCCTGAAGCACTCGACAGGATATGTGAGGAATACAACCTTGTCATAGGAAATTTTGAAGTAGAGCCGCTTATAGTCATACCGATTTTTATCCATGATTTTTTGTGTATACATCCCTTTAATGACGGAAATGGCAGAATGAGCAGACTGCTCACTACACTGCTTTTATACCGCAGTGGCTTTTATGTGGGCAAATACATCTCTTTAGAGGCAAAGATAGCAGGAAATAAGGATTTGTATTATGATGCGCTCGGCAGGGCACAGGAAGGCTGGCATGAAGGGACAGAAGATGCGGTACCTTTCATCAAGTATCTTTTAGGCACGATTCTTGCTGCATACAAGGATTTTGAAGACAGATTTTCAATCGTGGAAGAAAAAATGCCTGCAATTGATATTGTAAGAAAGGCAACGCTAAATAAGATCGGAAAGTTCACAAAACAGGATATCAGAGAGCTATGTCCGGCACTCAGTGTAAGTTCTGTCGAAGGGGCACTGAGAAAGCTGGTAAAGGCAGGAGAATTAAAAAGGGAAGGTTCGGGAAAGGGGACATATTATGTTCGTTTGAAGTGATGTTCTAATATGTCAAAATTGGGAATGAATTATGGATCCAATGGACTTAATACGGGATAAATTTTCACAGGACTGTACGATTGAAACCGTCCTACATTTGCTCATGGCGCATTTTGAACTATCTGAGGAAGAGGCGCAGACTAAGATCAATGAGTACTTTGAGATTGTGGAAGAATACAGCAAATGAAAGAATACAGATTAGATTGTCTCATATTCGTAAATTAAATTGTTAGGTCACTGTAATGTGACACTTTTAATCGGAGGTGCGAGAATATGAGTAAAAGAAAAGGAAACGCAGAGTGGAAGGAACTGAAGAAGGAGTATTGGGGGCAGAATGTCATTGTGGACACCCAGGAGTGGGGTTACATTGATTTTTCACCACAAGGCATGAAGGAAGTTTTCGGCGGCGAAAAACTTACCTATGAAGAATATCTTGATGCACAGATGGCAATAGGAAGAGATATAAGAGGGTGGTTCTTTTTATGCCACCATGAAGTAGCGCTTGGCTTTGCCGGACAGATCGAGAGGGTAACCCCAAAGAATATCTGTTTTAAGCGCATCTATGTAAGTGGTATGTACATGGATGGGGAGTGCTTTGATGGAAAGGAAGACCACGTTTGGATGTCAATTGAGAAATTTGAGGATTATCAAGTTGGTGATTGCTTAGAGTTTTTTGCAGAAACATATCGATATCTAAAAACGAGCAATGGCAAACAGATAGATTTTGGATTAAGGAAGCCATCAGGGATAAAAAAAGTTGATTCGTACAAGCTGCCGTCTGATAATGATCTGCTCCGTCAGAGCGTTAATCAGATTATCTGTGAGGTTTGTATGTTTCATGACCATTGCTATGGAGGAATGTGTATAGCAAACAAGGGATGGCAGGACGGCATGAGAAAATCAATGTTCGATGCCGTAAAGGGTAGTAAATAGGGAATACGAAGAGGTCGAAGAATCCACGTCTTTGACCTTTTTGAATATCCAGTTTTCAGATGAATGGCCGAAAATAAGTCCGTTTTTTAGGATACATGATGTGATAGACTGCTCTTATCAATAATCAATGCACAGGGAGAGATTCGTGGGAACATTTTCTTTTACGGAAAGAAGGCCTATGCGAAGTACCGGTTTGCCAGACAGATGCCGCTCACTCTCGAATATGTCACGGACGACACCTGCCGCCTGCCTGTGCGGCTTTCAGAAATCCAGAAAATCTTGGATATATGCGTGAGTGTATAGAAATAGGGAATATATTGTATACCGGTATATTAAATGATATGTAACATAATAAACTGTGATATATACGAAGGAGGAACATAAAATGTTTTTTTTCTTTTATGGTAAAATAGGGGAACTGGAATATAATGCCATTGTCAAAAGTGCTTTTGAGAAGATGATGTTTGAAAAATTGCAGTCAGAAGGATATTGCGATATTAATCCGCTAATAGGGAGACCAAGAACTTCTAAAGCCGAAATAGAAAATAATTTGAAAAAATTAGATTCTCCATTGGCTAAAGTTTTTGCAGGAAAGTACGCTAGAAACACTGAGGAACTCGAAACAATAATGCTACCAGTACTTAAAAAACTTGAAGATAAAACATCAAAAAATAAATGTTCTTTTGATGAATACAATTATTTTGCTATTATTTATTTTATTTTTCAAATGTACAAATCTGTTGATAAGAAGCTTGATTGTGTAAAAGAGTTATACAGAACTTGGAATGAACATGAGCATGAGTATGATATTAGGATGTCAAATGGAATTGTTTATGATGCATCTAAGGTTGAGGTAAATTTCATATCTTCAATTAATCAGTATGTAGATTTTTTGGGGCAGATAAGAAAAACTGAGGAAAAACTGTTTTTTCGAGGGCACAGTAAAGTTTCTTATGATTTGAAACCATCGTTATTTCGAAAAGAAGAATGGTTATCAAACGAAAAGAAAATGTATTTAGAATTAATGGCGAAATGTCCTTATGAATTTGAACGATTAGAATCTCATATAGAAAAACTGGCAGAAATGCAACACTATGGATTACCTACAAGATTGCTAGATATTACCCAGAATCCATTGATTGCACTATTTTTTGCCTGTGAATCCCAACATTCGTATCATGGTGAAATAATAATTTTTTCACAGAATCTGGATTCTATAAAATATTTTCAAAGTGATACAGTTGCAATGCTTGCATCACTTCCATTGTTTACCCAAAGTGAACAAATGCGATTTTATCATTCGAGTTTTATTGAGGCATCAAATGTGAATGATTTTAAGGATAATGTTGAACGACTTGTTCACGAGGTGCGAATGGAACGCCCTGGGTTTAAATCGGAAATAAAGGCAGAGGATATAAGGGATGCTGTTGTTTGTATTCCTGCAAAAAAGAACAGAAGAATTGATAATCAAGAAGGCGCATTTGTTGTTTGTGGATTGCTTGAGGAAATATATGGTAATAAAAAGCATAATACATTATC
>CAMWWJ010000028.1 GCA_947177925.1 uncultured Lachnospiraceae bacterium | reverse complement strand
CTACCTCTTCCATATAGTGTGATGTATAAATAATTGTAGTTCCCATATCATTAAGTTTACGCAGAAGCTCCATTATTTTGTTTCTAGACTGCGGATCCACTCCAACTGTAGGTTCATCCAAAATTAAAATTTCCGGCTTGTGAATTATGGAACATGCCAAATTCAATCGTCTTTTCATTCCACCTGAGAAATGCCCTGGAATTTCATTCCTATGATTCTCTAATCCAACCAAATTCAGCACTTCCTCACATCGGCATCGCCTTTCACTCTTATCCCTTATATAGAATTGTGAAAAAAAATCTAAATTACCGAAGGCAGTAATATTTTCATATAATGCAATATTTTGTGGAACGACACCCAAAACATTTTTATAGTCATCCCAATTATCGTTTACTCTTTTTCCTTTATACAAAATATCGCCCTTATCAGCTTTTAAAATCGTCGAGATGATATTTATGGTAGTACTTTTCCCAGCCCCATTAGGTCCTAAAAAGCCGTATATATCGCCCTTCTCCACCTTAAAGGAAAGCCCTTTTAGCACCTTATGTTCCCCAAAGCTTTTTTCGATATTCCTAATTTCTAACAGCTCCATAAATCCCCCCAAGAATCTGACTGACTATGCATTTCATATTTTTTAATGCAGTTATGAACTTGAGATACAAACTCTCCCACATTGTCCTCAAAAAAGAAATGACTTCCCTTGAAGAATCTGACTTCTGATTCAAATTCACCCTTATATTTGTCCCAGTTTGAAAGATCGAACATATCATCATCACCTTCAAGCAAAACCAATGGGCATGGAATTTTTATGAAAGCATCATCCTGATATTCTTTCAGTAGATTTATATCCATTGAAATGATAGGCAAATAATAATCCATGAAATCCTGATTTTCATACATTTCTCGAGCTATTCCGCCTATTTTTTTCAGCGTATCCAACAACACAGTCTTATCAGTTGATATCTTTTCAGGCAGTTGTTCTGATTCGTCACAAGGGGCGGATGCACCCGAGCTAAAAAATACAACAGGACTCCTCTTAAGTTTTTCCTGAACAAGCTTTAAAATCTCATAGCCTAAAGTACTACCAAAACTATGTCCCCAAATAGCAAAAGGTTCCTTAAACCACTCCTTATGCTCTTCAAATATTTTCTCAGCAAGTTCTTGTATCGTGTCAGGCATTGGTTCCTTATACTTCTGCTCTCTCATTGGATACTGTACGACAGATACCTTTAATTCTTTTCCGAAATTTTTAACCCACCTAAAGTAATATGATGCCCCGCTGCCTGCATGTGGTAAAATAATCAACCTCATGATTTTCTCCTTTTAAATTCGACTTTAATTTATCTTTAAAGTTTTCTAAAGCACTCATACCATTCATTTGAAGTACATTTCTCAATTCTTCCCTGATATTTTTTAACAAAGCATTATTATCTCTCAGTTGTAGACATAACTCATCCATATTTTTATTACTCAATTTATTTAGCTCACCAAAAACCTTATCTACAACTTGCATCTGTTTCAAATATCTTGATGCCATTTATCATTCCACAGAATATTCGTATATACTTCAAGTATTAATATTGAATTGTTCTTCGTTCCATAAACCGCAACCCTATTTAATCTATAATTATCTTACAACATCCTCTCCACCTATGTCAACAACTTTTTGTCATTTATCATACCTCTTTGTCAAATTTTTTCTCCGCCCTCCCCATCAAAAAAACCTCCCACTAAATCAGATTGCATCTCACTCCCAATCCAATTCCAGCAGAAGGTTTCCATCATCTTTCCTTTCCCCTTTTTCTTTCCTTATCTCCTACCTACTACAATACACCCCAATCGCTCTCTCAACAAATTCCCCCGTTCCTTCCCCTGCTGCCTTATCAATATTCTCCGTCATGCTGCCACCTCCGGCATACATCTTCCCCAGCCCACTTAAAACCTCCGTTGAGCAGGTATAAAAATGCTCCGTAATATAATCCTGCAATCTTTTCACCTGCTCCTGCACAGCTTCATCCTCCGGCTTCTCATCCCTCATCTTCCCAAATTCAACAAAAATCCCCATAAATTCCATATTAATATTAGCAACATCTTCCTTTGTCCAATTTTTACTCTTTTCTTCAAACTCCTTATATTCCTTTGTCTGTCCGTAGGATGCCTTTGCCTGTTTTGCATACTCATCCAATTTTTTGGTATCAAATGCTGAAAAATCCAATTTCTTCACTCCTATCATTTTTATTCCACAGGCAAGGTCTATGAGATTTTCCAAATGCTCCTTTTTCAACTCCAATAATGTAATCTGCTGTTCCAGTGCCTTGTTGCGGTCGAATTGGGGGCTGTTCAGAATCCCCTTGATTTCCTTTAAAGGAAACTGTAATTCACGAAACAACAAAATATGCTGCAATCTTTCCAAGGCAGTATCGTCATACAGCCTGTAACCTGATTCTGTGGTCTTAGTAGGATGCAAAAGCCCAATGGAATCATAATAATGCAGAGTGCGTATACTCACTCCTGTTAATTTGCTTACTTCTTTTACTGTTTTCATGATGGTTACCTCCCGTGTAAAATCAGCATAAGGCATAACCTAACGTCAGAGTCAAGACGTATTTATTATTTTTCATCACTTTTTCTTATTTTGTCCTGTTTTCCATGCTCTAAGCCATGGAGAATGACACGTTCTAATTTGTCCTCTAGGTTTTGGGTGCTTTTTTTCATTGAAGTGTGACTCAATGAAATATATGGTCTTGTTAATTTTCTGCTGTAAACAGGATGATGTATGCCCTGTATTAATAGTTTGAACATTCTCACTTATGCTCCTCCTTATGAACGTAAAAAAGACGCATGGTTCAAATTCTGCTTTTCCATGCGCCTTTACGCTGTTATACTGATATTAAATCGTTCTGATGATTATGCCAACTGCATAACCTCCGCTTCAAGTTCCTTTAATTCGTCAAGTGATAAAGTTGGAACACATTCTGCAATTTCATCAAGTGACATTTTCCCTTTTTTTATAAGCCTTTCCGCTGTTTCTCTAGCTTCATCATGCCTTTCACTTCTAATAAAAGAATTCATAATCTGTTCTTCGTCAAACAAACTCATCATAATCGTCACAACCTCCTTTTCTCTGTTAAGCAAATATTCCCTTAAAACGTTCCTGTCCTTGCATATGCGGATTGTTTCCATAACTGCCTTTTGTGTCATTCCATGCTGTTTTGTCTGTTCGTTAAAAACTTTACAGAAAATAATGTACTGATTAATGATGTCGTCCTTGTCACTATAGAGATTGTCGATCAGAACATTTTCTATGGTTACGTCAGTCAGTGAGTCCTCTGTTGCTGTGGTGTCCTCTGGGTGGAGCGTTTTATACAGCCTTAGCAGATAACTCTTATTTTGAAAAAGGTCAAGGAATACGCTGTTTTTTGCGGTACGCTTTGCCATGACCTCCTGTGTCTGCTTTGTATCGTCCTGCACCTTATCACCTCGGTTTCTTAAAATCTGCGGAAAAAGATACAATATAGCCTACTCCTGCCACACTTTAATTATACAAAAAAATGCTTGTGTTTACAATAAAGTTCATATGAATTTTTTGTACAACCCATGTTTCGACTACATCTATACACCTGCTTTGATTGCAATGTTAATGCTATTTGATAGATAGTGCAAATTTATTATAATAATTACCACCTTACAGATAAGCAATATGTAAAAATTACCACTGCTTAATATTTAAAAAAACATGTTAATCAGAGCATGTGTCATTACACATAATTCTGCAAGCCCAGCTATTTAGACCCTGCATGAAGTCCTTTGCACTTTGGCTTTCATTATCCTTTATCCCAAACCTGGCAATATTCGCCGCCAGCCAGTGTATCCACGCAAAGTCCACTATCGGATAAGCATCCTTATCCTCTAATGCAATGGCAAGAGACACCATTCCTTCCAGAGCATTTTCCACTTGAAAGAGCAGGAAAAATGTGGGCATATTATAAACAGCAGTTTTCTGACAGTAAATTAACCACTTTTTTGTGGCTATCATTCCGGCATAACGCCTTTTTCAATTAAAACATGCTCAAGTCCATTGGCTTTCAAATAGTTAATCCCTATATGCTGCATGATTTTAAGCGCTTCCTCTATTAATTTCTATATATATTTATATCTTGTTTAACGTTTTTTCTCAAGCCTTGCAAAGAATATGTATTTATCAGCTAATTATGTTGATTATGAAATGCTTTTATTGTATGATTTGAAATAGGAAAGTAGGTGTTCCTAATGTTCATAAAAGAATCATGTATTGTGGAAATTTATACAAAAAACACAGAAAGTTTCAGCGTTGGCAGGGTTTTTGGCCAAGATGAAGATAGTGTAATATTTGAAAACATTGATGTCCAGGGAAAAATAACCGGATATTATGTCATGAAAAAAAACATCATTTCTCAATTGCACTATCATACGGAATACCTTGGCAAGATTCGTAAATATATGGAATATGGAAAAGAGCATCCCTATTCAAATTGGTTTTCCCTAAAGCCTGTTGCTTTGAACAGGGGCGGGTCTTTGATTTTGCAAGTATTGGAGTATGCGAAAGACAATCACATTGTCATTACTTTGGAAACAGATCAGGCGGATGAACCAGAGGCAGGCTATCTGAAAGAAATGATACGGGATACAATAATCTTCTCCTGCCTTGATGTGTCAACTGCCCAATTATCAGAAGAGATTACCATATCGGTTCAGGACATTGTTTTTATCGAGTTTGAAAGCATTGATAATCTGTTATTACAATATGCCAATACCGCATTGACCATACATTAACAGCAATTTACCGGAACTTATGAAAGGTTCTGTCAGGTAATCCCAAAAACAGATAATAAAAAGAAGCTTAACCATACTAGGAGAAAGATTTATGAAGAAAAAGAAATCATTACAGGAAATCATTTATGTTCTATTCCTTATCGTGGCTATTACCATTTTATTTTACTGGTATATAACCCAAAACAGCAATCGAATGGAAGGAAGAAATAAAGATTATGCGGCGGATTCGGCACGGTTAATGGCTCTTCAGATTGATGAGGAGTTAACAAATGCGCTGAGCCTGATTAATACTTATACATATTTTATGGAAGAAAGCCTGACCGAGCGAGCCGGTAGTCACTGTGCAGATGCTGAAAGAAATGGAGGAAAACACCCGGTTTGATGCTTTGCTGTTTACGGATATGAATGGAACTGATTATGCTTCTGACGGCCGGACTGCGGATGTGACCAACCGAGACTTCTATTCCAATGGCATAAATGGAAAAAGTGGCATGTCCATTATATTTGATTCTTATTTTTTTAATGAAACAATGGTATGTTTTTATGCACCGGTTCGCTACAAAGGAGAAATCATAGGTGTGCTTCGGGGAGCATATCTGGCAGAGGAATATTTGAAGGCTATGCTTGAAACTACCTATTTTGGCGAAAAAGCAGGAGTATTTCTCTGCTCGCCGGACGGCAGGATCATTGCCAACTCTACTGATAGCATATATGAAAAAGAACTGATCGATGTGCTGGTGCAGTCCGGTATGGTAGACGAAAATACGGCAGCTAATGTAAAAAACGTATTTGAACAGGGTGGAAAAGGGGCCTTTGTCTGTGATTCCCACAGCAAAACGGATAATGTTTGCGTTATGTATCTGGAGAAGAACGACTATGTTCTTGTGCAGACATTTCCCAAAAATGTTACCCAGCGCATGATACGGGATGAAAATCTTATCGGAGTCCAATTGGAAACTATGCTGATTGGATTATTTATCATCTATATTGTCACGCTGCTTATCCGGGCAGGCCGGAAAAAGAAACTGTTAGAGCAGGAAAACCGGGAAATGGGCTATATTATCGATGGTGTCAATACATTGTTTTCCCGCTTTGCCATGGTTGATTTTGAAACAGATACTTACCAATATCTGTCTGGAACAAGGCCGGAGGATAGCGGACTTTCAGTCAGTGGAAGCTATAAGGATTTATCCAAATATTTGTGTTCGATTATGATAGAAGATGATGACCGTAAGGAGTTTGCAGAATTTATTGATAAGAATTCGATCATAGAGTCATTGAAGGAACATAATGATTTGCGCTTTGAATGTCATGTTATGCGAAATGGCCATAAAGAGTGGGAGCATGTAAATATTATTTGTCTGGAAAGAAAAGAGAAGCAGGCTGTCAAGATTTTATTTATCCGCCAGAATATTTCGGAAGTAAAAGAAAAAGAACTGCGCATACAGGAAGAAATGTCTCTTGCAGACCGTAAGGAAAGACAGTACCGGATAGCAATTACTTCCAGTTCCTTCTGTACTTTTGAGTTCAATTTGACCCAGGATCTTATTGAGCATGATATTGTACGCATGATAGACGGAAAGCAGATATCCCTGCTTGAAAAAGCAGGACTTCAAGCGCCATGTAAAGCTTCGGAATGCTTTGAAAAATGGAAATCCCATGTTTTAGAGGAATCCATGGAAGATTATTGTACTGCAGTAAATACAGAGTATTTAAAAGAACGTTTTGAACAGGGTCACAAAGAAGTCGTTGTTGAGTATTGGGGGCAGGTTTCTGCAGAAAATCAAATGTGTGTCCGGCAGTCCTTTATTATGACGAAGGATTATGATACAGATGATATTATGGTCATGGTCGTATCAAAGGATATTACGCAGCAGGTTCAAAAACAAAGAGAACAGACACAGGCTTTACAAGATGCGCTGATGCAGGCCCAGCATGCAAACCGGGCGAAGACTACTTTCCTCTCCAATATGTCTCATGATATCCGCACACCAATGAATGCAATTATAGGTTTTACAACCATTGCGGTCAGTCACATTGACAATAAAGAACAGGTGCGGGATTGTCTGCAAAAGGTGCTTTCTTCCAGCAATCATCTGTTAAGCCTGATTAATGACATTCTTGACATGAGCCGGATCGAAAGCGGGAAGGTACAGATCAAGGAACAGGCATGCAATATTTCCGAGCTGATGCACAATCTGGTAAATATTATCCAGCCTCAGGTGAAGGCAAAGCAGCTTGAATTGTTCATTGATACCTTTGAGGTGGCCAATGAAGATGTCATAGCCGATGCTCTGAAATTGAATCAGGTATTTATTAATCTGTTAAGCAATGCGGCAAAATATACGCCGGCAGGAGGAACCATTTCCTTCCGAATCATGCAGAAAACATCCTTCCGGCATGGATATGGTGATTATGTTTTTATCGTTAAGGACAACGGCATAGGTATGGCAAAGGAATTTGTGAAGCATATATTTGAACCATTTGAACGGGAAGCAAGCGCTACCAGATCCGGCATTCAGGGTACCGGGCTTGGCATGGCAATTACAAAGAATATTGTGGAAATGATGAATGGTACTATTTCCGTTGAAAGTGAAGTCGGAAAGGGAAGCACCTTTACGGTAGAGCTTACGCTGAAATTGCAGGATATTGAGAAGGATGCGGAACAAATAAAAGAGCTGGACGGCTTACGGGCATTGGTTGTAGATGATGACTTCCATGTTTGTGACAGCGTATGCAAAATGCTAAAAGATATCGGTATGCATGCGGAGTGGACAACTTCCGGCAGAGAGGCTGCATATCGGGCTAAAATAGCCTATGATGAGGGAGATTCCTATCATACTTATATCATTGACTGGCAGATGCCGGAACTCAGCGGAGTAGAAACGGCCCGAAAAATCCGCAAAGCAGTTGGAGATGACGCACCTATTATTATCCTGACTGCATATGACTGGACGGATATCGAGGAAGAGGCAAGAGATGCAGGTGTCACTGCTTTTTGTGCAAAACCGCTCTTTATGTCCGATTTAAAATCTGCCCTCCTTGTTGCCAATAACCTGATTGACAAGGAGGAAGAGGAAGCTGCTGCCTGGACCTTAGCTGATTTTAAGGGCAAACGCATCCTGCTTGTAGAGGACATTGAATTAAACCGGGAAATTGCCGAGGTAATCCTGACAGAAGCAGGCTTTCTTGTGGAAACTGCACCGGACGGAACGGATGCGGTAGCAATGATGGAAAAAGCAGAGGAGAACTATTATGATGCCATTTTGATGGATGTACAGATGCCGATTATGAACGGTTACGAAGCAACCAGGACAATCCGGAACATGCCGAGAAAGGATGTGAGGGATCTGCCGATTATTGCCATGACAGCCAATGCTTTGGAAGAGGATAAAGAAGCGGCATTAAAAAATGGAATGGATGCCCATATTGCAAAGCCGCTTGATATGGATGTTTTTATATCGGTGCTTAATCGGTTTTTGAATTAGCGGGTGGACAAACAGAAGTAGAAAGACGAAGGAGCTGGCATATAACATGCCAGCTCCTGTTATCGAAAGGCTGTTTTACAACTTAAACTTCGTCATCTCCTGCTCCATTTCCACCGAAACCATTGACAGATTATCTACACGTTTCGCCACATTCCGAATCCCATTCAACTGCTCCTCTAAGGAATCCGCCACCTCTTCGGTCAGCTCTGCAGCATTGGCAGAAATATGGCGTATCCGCTCTACGGCACCTACAACGGCCTGGTCGCATTGATACATTTCCTCTACCAGCGCCTCCATGCTGTTAACAGATTCTCTCGTCTTTTCTGCCAGTTTCCCAAAATCAGCAAAGGTCTCCTGCACCTTGTCTACCGCCTGTGTCTGTCCATCCACACCAGCACGGATGGTTTCTATATTGGAAACTGTCTCTGAAATATCCCGGCACAGCTCCACAATAATTTTCTCTATATCAGCAGTTGCGGCAGTGGAATCAGCCGCCAGATTTCCAATGGACTCCGCCACTACGGCAAAGCCTCTGCCATGCTCTCCTGCACGAGCCGCCTCAATGGAAGCATTTAATGCAAGAAGTCCTGTCTGGGAAGATATTTCATTGATGGTGTTTAAAATCCCCGAAATTCTTTGGGACTGCTCCTCCAAGGTGACAATTTTTGCAAAGGATTCCGCCATTCCTTTTGCGGTAGCCTCATTTTGCTTTTTCAGCTCCGCGACGCTTTGCATTCCATTTTCTCCCGAAAGAATGGTGTTCTGGGCATCCATCAGCAAAAGGCTGCTTTTTTCCTGCAGCTGGCCAAACTTCTCCTCTAACTCATTTTCCCGCATGACAACCTGATTGACCTCTTCCTTCTGGGCCTCTGTGCCATCCGATATTTCCCGGACCGCCCGGCTGATGGAATCCACATCCTCCTCTATGCTTTTTAACTGTCCGGAACTCTGCACCACTTCCCCGGTCATGGCAGTGATTTTCGTCAGGATGGCGGATATTTTTCCGGTCATTTTATTAAAGCTCCTTGCAAGGGTGCCGATTTCATTGTTACTGTCTTCTGCTGCCTGCACCGTAAAGTCTCCCTCAGAAGCATTTCCTATTAACTCTGTAATTGATACAATAGGGCTCGTCAATTTATGCGCCAGCATTGCAATGACCCAGATTGCCACTGCAATAATCAGTAATGCCAGAACTACTGCAATTACCATGATCCGGTATACCGCAGCCATGGCTGAAGCTTCTTTATGAAGTGTAATTACCGACCAGGAGTCCGACTCACCCTTAAGCGGTATGGATGCATAGCTTACAAAATAGGACACTCCGTCATTTTTCATCTTACCGCTTCCAGTATTTCCAGCCATGACATCTGAAATAATCTTTTGATAATCCTCCGATATGGTTATTTTCTGCTCTTCCGTCACAATGTTGCCGTCTGCATCAACTAACGGCTGACCGTTTTCATCTTTACTGGATACCGTTTTGGTCAGCAGCTTATAATTGTATAACTCCTCTATCTGAACACTGTCCGGGTGGGCAACCACAACACCCTCTCCGTCAATAACAAAGGAATACTCTCCATGCTCCACATCCGAAAACTCTTCTATCAGACTTTGCAGATAATCCAATTTTAAATCCACCGCAAAAATTCCCACAAGCTCAGATTTTTGATACATAGGAAAAAATATGGAAGCACAGGGCATTCCGGTATTGACGGAATAATATGACTTTGAAATAAAAGGCTTCTGCTCCTCCATGGTCTGTATAAACCACCAGCGTGTGGAACGGTCTGCAAGCTCACCGGAAGAACGTCCCGTCTGCATTCCATCCTTTCCCTGAATATAAAGCAGCTCCAGATAAGGATTGCGCTTCACGCAATCTTCCAGAATCGGTGTCTGCACCTCCGTCTCCATTGTAAGAATACTGGGATTGACGGACAGCTCCTCCGTAACTCCGTATGCCCCGTCCAGAAAAGTAGCAATATCGCCGGATACAAGCTGGGACTTGTCCTGGCTCCTGCCATAAATCTCACCTTCATAAGACTTCATAAAAATAACTGAAATAATTCCAGTCAAACATACTGCCAATGCGCATACGATTGCTATCATAGGCAATAACAACTGCTTAAATATACTTGTCTTCTTCATGGTTTTCTCCTTGTGTACCAGGTTGTCGTTCCGGCGACATACATTATCAATATTTATTTTTTTATTTTACAAGAAACCGACACGTAAAGCAACCATATCCCCAAAATAGATGCGTACTAAATGCGCCAGCTGTGGAAAGAAGACACATTTTAAAAACTCCAAAAACCTCCCAGTGGATTCACATGTCAATCCACTGGGAGGTTTTCATTCCTTCAAATATCCAGTTCCGGCGGTACATCTATCTCATCCGAAACATATTTCCCGTTTTTCTTCCTCTGCCTGACGCATTCTGTCAGGAGATATTCTATCTGCCCGTTTACGGAACGGAAGTCATCTTCCGCCCAGGCTGCAATCGCATCATAAAGCTTTGGAGAAAGTCGGAGAGGCACCTGTTTCTTTGTATTATCTGCCATATCCGGTTAGTACAGGCTCCCTGAATTCACAACCGGCTGTGCATCGTGATTTCCACAAAGTACGACCAGAAGATTGGATACCATTGCAGCCTTGCGTTCCTCGTCCAACGTTACTACCTCATTTTCATTTAACCGTTCCAATGCCATTTCCACCATGCCCACGGCTCCGTCCACAATCATCTTTCTGGCATCAATGATGGCTGATGCCTGCTGGCGTTGCAGCATGACCGCCGCAATTTCAGGGGCATAGGCAAGATAAGTAATACGTGCCTCCACCACTTCGATACCCGCTTCATTTACCCGCTTTTGTATTTCATCCCGAATTCTTTCCGCTACCGTATCGCTGGAACCCCGAAGGCTTCCTTCGTCCGCAACGCCGTCACCAGTCGTATCTACATTTGGCGCAACATCATATGGATAAATACGCACGATATTTCTCAATGCACTGTCGCATTGGAGAGAAAGGAATTCTTTATAATTGTCCACATTGAATACAGCCTTGGCAGTATCTACAATCCGCCATGTAACAGCAATTCCAATTTCTATGGGGTTTCCCAGACAGTCGTTGATTTTCTGACGGTTATTATTTAACGTCATGATTTTTAAGGAGATTTTCCGGTTAGCAGCCTCTGCTGCTTCTGCCGCATTTGCTGCATTGCTGCCGCTTTTCACATCACCGCTCTGGTTCAGCTTGGTCTTTGCTGCCGGATTCACTGCGGAGCAGAACGGGTTTACGAAATAAAATCCCGGCTCCTTTAATGTGCCTACATACTTGCCGAATAATGTAAGTACTAATGCTTCCTGAGGTTTTAAAACTTTAAGCCCCGGCCAAAGCATCCATGTGATACACAGAAGAATAATGCTGATGATTAAAAGTGCGGGATTTCCGCTATGCTCTACTATCATACCGCCTTTAATCGCCCCTGCGATTGCTGCTGCATATATGATAATAGAAAGCAGCAGAACCAGCATACCGTTTTTCTTGCCTTTCATAATCTTTTCTTCCATATGTAATCCCTTCTTTCAATTTGATATCATTATGATATCACTTTAATTTCTCGTATGCAAGTATTTTTTTTATTTTATTTTCATACCCATACAAAGGGATTCTTCCATATTTACATATGCCCCATAGTTTTGAATTCTTTCAAATCCAAAACGTGTATACAACCTTACAGAAGCAGGAAGGAACTCCCCCGTTTCCAGTATCATATTTTGATACCCCTGCTCTCTCGCCCTGCTTATAAGCCTTTCCATAATTTCTGCTGCCACCCCATTCTTTCTATAAGCTTCCCGAACAAATACCCTCTTTATTTCCATACTCTCTTCAGAATATTTCCGCAAAGCTCCGCAACCAACAGGCTTGCTTTCTTCATAAGCTATTATCACATAGTCCATTGTATCAAGGTGGTTGAAGCCCTTGTACTTTTCTCTCTTTTCCTCCCCGCCGATTGCTCCATTCAGATATTCATCCAGCTCGTTGCTTAATAAAAGAAAGTCCTTGCAATTCCAGCCTGCTTCTTCATATTTCATATTCATTCTCTTATCCTCCTGCTTTTTTTTGTTGTTTCAATTATACCCTTGTGATATTATATTTGTGAAATAGATTTATCAGATTTTAATTATTCACTTTTCTGATTACAGGAGTATTATGGACACACAGACATTAAAGACTTTTCTTTTATTGGCAAAATTAAAAAACTTTACCCAAACCGCCGAGCAGCTGTTTGTGGCACAGTCCACTGTGACGAACCGAATTGCGGATTTAGAAGCAGAGCTTGGAAAACCTTTGTTTACCAGAAACAAGCGAAGTGTTGCTTTAACGGCAGAAGGCCACACCTTTTGCCAATATGCACAAAGAATGATTGATATCGAAAATGCCGCCCTGCAGGATATTCATGCTATAAAGCAATATGAAAGCTCCCTGCACGTGGGCACTACCAATACGATTTATGAATGTCACTTACAACGATATATGAAAGAATGGATACAGGAGCACCCTCATGCTGCCCTGAAAATCACAATAGGGCATTCCAACGATTTGCTCCGGGCATTACAGGACGGTATTCTGGATGTGACATATTGCTATATGCCATTATATAAAAAGGGGATTAACTGTCAGGTTTTCGCCATCGATGAGTTAGTTCTTGTAACCAGATCTGCCAATGCCCTTTGGCAAGATGGCATCAAAAAAGAGGAGTTGCCACGAACCAAATATCTATTTTGCAATTTTGCTTTGCAGGAGGTTGGAACCTTTATCCGGGAATTATTTCCGCCCCATTATCAGTTTCCATTTGAAATTGACAACAGCACCAAGCTGATTCCCTACCTTCTTGATCTGGGCGGAATCAGTTTTCTGCCCGAAAGTCTGGCAGCGCCTTATCTGGCGGACGGCTCTCTTGTAAAGATTCCGCTTTTGGACTTTGAAACACCTAAGATCTGCTGCTATAAGATTGAGAAAAAGAAATAAGGCAGATGGGATTTTATTTGGGCTAATCGGGGAGTTGGGACACCAATTGCGAATTCCTACCAATATACTCCTGATAACAGCCTTTCAATTTTAAAATTAACTTTTATACTTTGAAAACATCATATCCCCTCTGTAAAATCCCGCATTCTCGTAAGCCGCCTATATGCCAGGCCTCCCAGAACCATCCCCACCAAAAACACCAGTATTCCGCACCAGACCTCAATGCCCGCAATACCAGTAAGCCGGTTCAATGAATTGCTAAAAGAAAACAGCCCTTCAACGGACACATCCGCCAGCATTCCAACAAAGAAAAATACCGGGATCATCTTCAGCACCAAAGATATGTAATTTTTACTGGAGCAGGAAATAAAAAAGGCGATTCCGGCAGTCCCGCCTGCATACAGAACCATAATAAGCAAAATAAAAAGCAGATACTGTCCGAAATTCAAGTCAAACCAGTAGACTTCCCCATAAAAGAAACTGTTAATGGGATTCTTCCAAAATCTCCATGTACCAAGTCCTGCATAGAGCCATCCTAATACAAGCAGCTCTAACACTACAATGCCACCAGCCGATAGCAGCATGGCACCAAACTGGGTTCGCAAAATATTTCTGCCCTGCCGGCTTGTATATTGCAGCCGTTTCATATCGGTAAGAGTATCCCTTGTTATCACAGGCGCCAATAATACTAATACATTTAAAACAAGAAATATGGCACCCCATCTCCAATATTGCTGAGCATTTTCCATAATCTCATAGGGGAGCAGGCCGTCCAGTTTTTTCTCATCATACAAGGTGCGAAGTCTCTTTTGTTGCGCAAATGTACAGTTTTCTAAATCCACGTCATAATGCTGATACCGAATGTCATAGGCAAAAAGTGCCCCCTCCAAAGTCTCTGCCTGATACCGCACATCATCCTCCCCTATCGGTGCATCCCTTTCTTCCAGCACCCGGGCTTGTTCCTTCAATAATGGCAGGGGTTCTTCTGCTGCCAGCCGCTCCTCCTCTTCCATAGTGATTCCGTATTTTTCAGTCCATTCAAGCATCAACTGATACTGTTCTTTTTGCGGATGGCCGTTTGGAAAATATTTCAGTGGAAATTCCAAACGGAGATAACCGCATAACAAACCGATAAGTACAATCACAAACAAGATTTTAGGCTTCCAGATTTTTTTTAACTCCATGCAAAGCAGCATTACAATAACACATCCTTTCCAGAAAAATGCCGGCTGGAAACAGCCGTCAATATTCCCCATATGATTACATTTCCAAACAATCCTATTGTCTCATGGAAGGGAATCAATGAAATAATTCCCATATCCGTCAACCAGACAGAAGAACTAAGCCACAGGCAGACCGGCAGAAACTGGGAGATAAAATATCCGCTCCACAGATCTTTCTCCGCCAGAAAATACGGTGCCGTCATCATAGCAAGGGCAAGCAGGAAAAATAAAACCGCTCCCAGATAGCTGTTTTTGCAAAGCCTTCCTATGACAGCTCCAATCAGTCCAAAAATCAATGTGAGCACCAATCCCAGCCCCAGCATGGCCAGAAGATATTCCCATAAGGGAAAAGGAATCCATGTGAGAAAAGGTTTTATCCCAGTAATTTCTTCCACATAGTTAAAGATGCTGGACACGTTGCTGCTCCAAATCCATGAATAGTCAAATACCCCCAGATAAATGAGCAGAGTAATCCCGGCTATAAGACTATAAGACAAACACCCAAAAAGCAATCCCGCTGCAAGCTTTCCATGCTGGATATTCCGCCCTGTATAGCTTGCGTAAATAACCGCTTCCGTTTTGTTCTGATACTCATAACCATATAAAAATATCATGCATAGGGCAGCTAATACGCAGGCCTCTCCCGTAACCGTCCGGAACAATATAGAAAATAGCAGGTCATGCAGGTTTTTAGTCTCACCCGCCGCATATAGGGAAAATCCTGCGTTGCTACGAGCCAGCTCATCCACCATGGGCTGCAGGCATCGATACTTATTTCTCATAAGAGCTGCCCATCTATCCGGCAGTGCATATACAGAAATATAAGCCTGCCCCAGATCAACTGCCTTCAAATCTTCGTAAATATTTTTCACCTCATATGTTTCTTCATAAAGGCGTCGTTTTTCCTCACTGTCCTTAAGTCCCGCCAGGCGCTCTGAAAACTCTCCGCCCAATTCTGTCCCTGTTATTGCTGCCGTTTCTTTTACATAAGAAATAAATGAATCATCCACATTACTATATCGATATCCCTCAATAATCCCTACATTCAAAATCAAACAAAGAGAAAAAAATATCCATAACATAGGCAGGGAAGCTATTTTCTTCAACTCACATTTCACTATATACAAGGTCACTTCCCCCCCTCATCTCCATATACATATAGGAACACATCTTCCAGATTAGGAGCAACAGGAGAAAATCCGTCAGGAGGGGTTTCACAAACAATCCGAAGAGCTGTTCCGGCTTCTGTCTGATGTTCGCCAAGCAACTGATAAGGCTTGCTTAATTTCCTATCTGCAGGAACTTCAAACACCCTTCCTGCAAGCATATTGCATAATTCTCCGGGCGACTTGCAGCAATACAGCTCATGATTTTTTAACAAGATGATTTTGCCGGCAATGGTTTCAATATCCGAAACAATATGAGTGGATAAGATAACAATCCGGTTCTGGGACAGGCTGTGGATCAGATTGCGGAAACGAACCCGCTCACGAGGGTCCAGACCGGCAGTAGGCTCATCCAGAATCAAAAGCTTTGGATCATTGAGCATAGCCTGGGCAATTCCCACTCTTTGGAGCATACCGCCGGAGAACTTCTTCATCTTCTTGTCTGCCACATCTAAAAGGGCAACCAGCTTAAGCAGCTCCTGGATACGTGGGGCAGCGGTTTTCCCATCCATTCCTTTTAATGCCGCCAGATAGCGCAAAAACTGTTTCGGGGTATTATCACGGTAATAGCCAAAATGCTGCGGCAGATATCCCAGAATATTCCGGTACTGTTTTCCTAAAGCTGCTATATCGGTGCCCTCCCAGAGTATTTCTCCTTCGGTTGGAAGCAGCAACGTGGTCAACATATTAAGCAGAGTCGTCTTTCCGGCTCCATTGGGAGCCAGCAGTCCATAAACACCATTTTCAAATTCCAATGTAATATTTTCAAGCGCAAGATAGCTTCCGTATTTTTTTGTGACATGCTCAACTGACAGCATTGTAAATCCCTCCTTGATTATTTATGGACAAGTAACGTCCCAATTGAAAATAGTAGAAAAAAGCAGTAAAAACCACACATAGACAAACAACGATATTGGGAACCATAGACAAGTACTCCCAAATATCTATTTTCCATATAACAGGCAAAACACATAGAAAGCACCAGACAACGGGAACCAAAAGCTGGCTTTCCTTTTTCCTTCCCACAGACAGCAGCATCAAAGTTGCCATACCATATAAAAACAGAGCCGAAAGGGAAATCCCCATCATCTGCAGCAAGGAAAGAATCACTTGGGGCTTCCTGCAAAGCAGCAGCACAAACAACACATCCATCAACACGCTTGCTCCCCCAAAAAATACCATCCGCAAGGCTGTCAGCTCTCTTAATGTATATTGGCAGGTCATTTTGATTTCATACAGTCCGCTCTGCTGCTCCTTCCATATGGTCAGCAAATGCAATAACCCGTAAAAAGCCGGAGATACGAAAAACAACCCTAAAAGTGAAATTTCCATATAAGAAGCTGCAGGCAACAAAAATAAAATAGCAAGGGCTGCCGTGCCAATCAGGGCAAGAAAGATACAGTCCTGCGTTCCCCAAAACAGGTTCCGGATGCCAATCCTTCCAATCAGATCCGGAATCAACATTGGCAGACACTTTCCGGAAGGCATTCCCTTCTCAAGAATCATTTGAATGGAACGTTTTTTTTCTTCGCTATCAGGCATTTTAATACTCATTTCCAAACTCCTTTCTAAGCCGCTGACACAGCCTGTGATATTTTGTTCTTACAGTGGCTTCCGGTATCTGCAGGGCTTTTCCAATTTCTGCAAAAGTAAGATTTTGATAACCCCTCATCCGGAAAATTCGTTCTGTCAAGCTATCCCGCCCGGCTACATAAACATCTATCTTTTCAAGCAGCCTGCGATCCTCTGCCCGCTTTACATAATCCAACTCCTCAGGCACTTCAATGTCATCTATATCGATACAGACAGGACGATATTTTCTCCGCCAGTCAATGATTTTATTTGTGGCAATTCGATAAAGCCATGTCCGAAAGGAAGCCTTTTCATGCTGATAGCTGCCAATAGAACGCAGAACCGAAATGAAAATTTCCTGTGTCAGATCCAGCGAATCTTCCTTGTTCCCTGTTTGACGGTACACGTAAATATATATTTCGTCATAATATTTTTGAATCAGCCATTCCGCAGCTTTCTTGCTTTGCTTTCTTTGAAGCTGCCGTATTCGCTTCAGCTCCTGCTCCATGGAAATCACCCCGCTTTTCTGCCTTCGTA
>CAMWWJ010000027.1 GCA_947177925.1 uncultured Lachnospiraceae bacterium | reverse complement strand
TCTCTGAAATACTGAAAACATTCCGCATTTACCTTATTTCCTAATACATAACCCTAGTAACAAGAGTAAGGAATTTTTGACATTAAAAACAAACAATATTTTTCCTGTTTCTGATTAGATAATAAATGCAAATCAACTATTTTTCTAATAGTTTCCATTGCTGACGAAATGTATTCTACTTGAGAAAGATCAATATTCAACGTATCTTCTAACGGATAATATGGTTGTATAGCATCATAAATACCTTGATCGCTTATTTGTGGAACCTGATCTTGTATTTTACTCCACATCTTTACAATACGGACACCGTAGTCTTGCCCCATTCCCGTAACTCTAAAAATTCTCTCCTCGTGCTCTCGTTTAAATCTTTGCAAAAGTTCTATTGGATACTTATCGACATAATTCGCATCATCAATTAAATTATTATGTTCCGAACAAGTAAGCATTAAATTTGAAATATCAGTTGCAAGTTTTTCTGAATTTTCATTTCCACGTGGTCCTGCCGGCGTCCAACTCACAATATGAGCAATATGAGCCAAGTTTCGTGGTTGTTGAGTCACCCCATCTTTATATAAATATTTATTACAACCCCGAAACTCACATCTTCCACCAGATTTTATCCATAATTCCCTTTGAACTGGATTAGGAATCGGTGGACGCCTCATCTTTTTATTTTCACCCATAAAAAACTCCCTCCAACTTTAGTTTTCTACTACTTCAAGTTTTTTAACCATATCATGCACAACCATCCATACTCCAATTTCTTCTGTACCGACTATAATAAAAAAAAGCCTTTGAGAATTGTGTATATTTTTCTTGCTGATTTTAATCCAATTTTTAATATCAATATTTGATGGGCATGGCCTCTTCTGTTTATGTGTATGCCATTCCCCTAAATATGTCTTCTTAAAATCTGATTGTTCCCAGAGTTGATCCATTTTCTCTTGATGACCTTTCTCCATTCTGTGAAATCCATATCTCGTTTGTCTATCTCTATCAAATGGTTCTGTAATGTCAGTTATTATGATTGAATTATGTGAAGGGTCTAATATTCCTACTAAAATTCCTCCACTTTCCACATTATAGTTATAACTTTCTATATATGCGCTAAATCGTTGATACACATTTTCGTTAATTTCTAACCTAAAACTCTCTGCACGTACTTCATATTCCATGCGTTTTTATTCACCCCCACATACTACACAATGACAATTTCCAAAATCGTTTTTAGTGCATACTTTACTCGCGCTAATAATATTATAATATTGAGATGTTTTGAAATGGTTTAACATTAACTCGTCACTTGATCCAATCCATGTTTCCATAGTATTTTCTTTTATTTCCTCTAACAACACTTTTACTATTAGACGAGTTGCCAATATTGCTGTTTGTTGCGAATCTAAACTACTATATGGTACGAAGGCACCACTACATCCTGACACATTTTTCTTAAAAGATTGCCCTTCTTCCACCAAACTTCCTCTAAAAGAAGTTATTTCTGAAGCATTTATCTTCGTATATAAGCATTGTAGACAGGAGTTTTTATCCAAATTTGATATTATTACATGACCTCCTATTCCGTATGGCTCATTAAAGCAGCATACCAATGGTGTTACTATCTGTTTTTGATATATTATCCTATTGATTTCTAAATTTAAGGTGGGTTCTCCCAAAGCAGAAATTATTATATCATAATTTTCAAATCGCTCGGGTTTCTCTAAAAACTCCTCTACAGAACGGTTCGCATAATTTAAAGAATCAATATCTACATATGGATACATTTTCTCTAACTGCGCCTTTAATAAGTCAGCCTTATAAGTCATAATAGAATTTACCGCCGAATCGAATCCCAAAAAATGCCTACAAACATTTTCTTCATGAAAAGTATCCATATCTAATATATCCAGTTGTGTTACTCCCATCTGACATAAATTATTAGCCACAAAACCTCCTATTGATCCAGCACCTAATAATAAAACTCTTTTATCCTTTAATGTTGCTCTCCTTTCAACTCTTGCTAACAAATAATTGTAATCTATTCTTCTTATATACACAGGATCTATTTTGGCATTAACGGCATTAGATATTTGCAAATATTTCTTATTCCAAATATCAACTCTAAATCCAAAAACAATATCTCCCATAGAAGTTCCATATACTAAAAAAATGTATTGTAGAATTCTCTTGGCTTTCTTTTGCAAAAACTTTTCAAATTTCTTTTTATAAGATGATGAGATATTATTTAGAATATAATTTCGCAGCTCTTTCCATTTATAATTTTTTTTAATATTTATTAGGGCACTTTTTTTTCTTAATCGTATAACTAAACATTTTTTGTAAAAATCTGATTCCTTCCTCTCCGCATTTAGACTGTTATATGCCATTACTGAAGCATCATTTTCTGTTTTTGCAACTACGCAAATTTTTGATGCAAAAAGCATATTGTATTCATTATAGGTCACTTCAGAAGTATTAAAGCAAGAATATACCCATCTATGCTTTGCTGTTTTCATCCAATATGCATCAAATTCTCGAAATATCTCCTGATTGTATTCATCTGTTCCAGGCAGTATATTTAATATTTTTATTGCTTGATCAAAACAATCTAATAAAATCTGTTCTGGCATATCTTTGTTTATTAATATAGAACTTTTATCATACAGACATATTTTTCCATCAGATTCAACATGGACTCTAAAAATATTATCATCATTTACATAAAATACTGGAAGCCTTAACGGAAAGTATTTATCAAAAGCGATTACCAAATTAATACTGCTGCCATCCATTATTTTCACACAGCCAAAGAAAGTAGCCACATACTTTTGTTGGCTACTCTCCTTAGCTAAAAAAACAACACCTCGTTTTGCATTTAAGTCATCTACTAAACTCTCATAAAAAAACCTATTCATAATACCTCATGCTGATTCCGATGTTCCAACCATACTCTTATCTACAGTTACTGGAAAATCTTCTCCAAACAACTCCACAAGAATCGTACAAGCTTCCGAACGCTTTGTCTTTCCTTTAACCTCATTTAACTTTTCAAGCATTTTATTAATCTTCTGATAGAAATTTTCCATCTGTTTATCTGTCATTTTTACAAAAAGGTCGTTATATGGTTCTACAGGAAGGCTTAAACTCATTGTATGACACATTTGCCCTGCTTCACTACTCCAACTATATGAAAAACGTTTTTTTATATTATATACTAAATTACATAATGCCGAAAAGTCATCATAAATATATTTTCCCGTCGCCCAATCATATTTTTTGTTAATACTAAAGCCACCATCATATGCCAATATCGTTAAAGCAATGCCCGTAGGAGCACTATCTCCATTAGAAGAGAAGTTGTGGCTCTTCCACTTTTTCATATATCGAATTACTCTTCTAAACTGAAGCGCATCATCACCAGAATACTTATTCTTAATCGCCTTTATCAATCCTTGAGGATCTGACACTTCCCAATACCGATGTTCATCATCAGAATATGTTTTCCCCTTTGCAATATACATTTTTTCATCTGCGTTATCAGCAGCATAGATTGCAAAATCTACATGATATGCCGATTCCCCATTCTCCTGATATGTAACTGTTACACAAGAACGCCTAACCTCAACTTTTTTTGTATGTCCATCCAAAGCATCCTTGACCCACATTTTAGGTTCTAATGGATCACTGTAATCATCCTTATCAATATTAAACTTTATTCCCACATCAATATCATAGTCCTCGTCTTCTGGATAAATACCTGTTCCCATTGCATAGCTCCCTTGATTAAATGTTGAATAAGAAGCTGCATCATCTGAAATAGTATTCTTTAATTTTTTTAATAAAATATCTCTTTTATCTCTCAGTTTTTGATTTTCATCATCCAATTTTATATTTTCTTGAAACTTAATAAATTCTTTTTGTAAATCTAACATATTCCCTCCTTTTGTTAGCGCTCTATTTCAGTGAGTGCTAACTATAAAATATACCTATTTCCTTAAATTGTCAATACTCTATTAATTAAATTCCATGTCGCAAAAGGTACTCAGCACTCCTGCGATATCGCAAAATCCAAAACCGGCTTTTTGCGACAGAAAAACAGGAGCATTTGCCTGCCAGAATAACTATCTCCAATGGTATACCTTTTGCGACACATCATTTTATACGCAGGGGATGCCCAAAACGCAACAATCCCCTGCACAATCGTTATAACTCCTGAAACCGGCCCATAAAGCCCGCACCGGCTAGATCCTGAACTTCTGGATGCAGCTTAACAGGGTTGCCGAAAGCTCCTGGTACAGATCCTCCTCAAACACGTTCTGCTCCATGGCATTCTTGATAAGGAGCGACCGGTACATCCGGAATATCTCCTCCTGCGCTTTTTCATCCCCTGCCTTTGCCTGCTCCAGCAGTTTCTCAAAATTCATCCTTTCCACCCATCTCCTTCCTTAATTTCCTGAGCACATAGTAATATGCCATCTCGGCCTGTTTCGGCTCCATATGGAAACGCTCCCCCAGTTGTGCAAAGGTAAGCTCCCCGTAGACCCTGGCAAACAAGATCTCCCTGCCCTGCCTTTCAGCCTGCTTATGGCCTTTGCCAGCCGGTCACTCTCCAAAAGGTTCAGCAGTTCTCCGTACCTCTGCCAGTTCCTGAAGATAAAATCTGTATGTTCCATTATATAAGCGCGGTACTGTTCGTCGAAGTTCGTATAGTTGCGCTCCAGGTTATCCTCCTGGATATATTCCATGCCCTGCAGCCGGCACTTCCGCTCCCAGTATTTCTTCCGCGTGTTCCCCACAGCCGCCATCAGGTATGCCGTAAAGCGGTTCTGTACGGAATCCGTATGTTTCTCTCTCATCCTTTCTTCCTCCAGTCTTTTCATGTCCGAAATAAAACATGAAAAGCGGAGGCCCCCTGACCTGGCATCCTGCGGCTGCCTTTTCCACAAAAAGAAAAGGACTATTATCCTTTCCATAACCCGGATAAACCTCCTTTTCCTGATTCTTTCCACTTTCCCCTAAATAGTAGTGCGTTACGCTACCACAGAGGGGCAGTCTTACCATATGAAAGCTTATGTTTTTTTTAACAAAATTTCCCTGCCGCTGCCCGGCTTACGACCATTCCCCAATGTGTGCCATGCATCCTCTCCCATGGCACACAAAAAACACCCAAATAAGCCCCTGATGAACCATGTTTTTTTGTTCACCAGAAGTCTGGGGGTTTGGTAGTTTATTACGCTATCTTTTAATGTGTCTATGCCATTTTTACTTTTGCCAGGTATGGCAATACACTACTATCAGGAGGTGACTAAGATGTCTTTATCAATTAGTGATGCCCGTGTGTTCAGCGCTGCCCTTAAGAAAGCGAGACAGAAACGGAAGCTCACACAAGCTGAGTGTGCGGAGCTGCTTGACCATTCTGTGTCCTACCAAAAGGATCTGGAACGCGGCCGCTGCTCTCCAAGCATTGAGGGGTTCTACCATATCTGCAGGACGCTGAACATATCCGCAGATGATTGTATTTTTCAGGACGGACATGACAGGACTGGTTCTACATACCAGGCACTACTGCGGCTGCTTCCATTATGCGATGAAAAGAGCCTTTTCTCCTTCTTGAAAAATATTTTAAGTTTTTTCAAAATTTTTTCAAGTTTTTGCACCTTTCCGTATCTTTATTTTATAGATCAGCTTTTTATCGTAGCTGGTCTTTTGTTCTTTGACAACTGAAGAACATACACCATCATGTATATGGATTCTGGTGGGTGACTCCCTGCTTAAGGTCTGTCGCCCGTCTGGATTGAATTGCACACAGTGCAGCCAGGCAACGCGGCCGGGGAGGGCGCAGGAGACGGTGATGGGAGGTATGTGTATGTTATTAAAAACTTTTTAATTTTTGCAGGAAGATAATCACTATCATTTTCAGATATGTTATACTTATAGCCAGATATTGTGTTTTCCCACATCCTGGCTATGGAAAGGAGGAATATGGTTACAATAACGAAGGGAGATTTAATAGCGCTGGGATATGGGCCTTCTTTTGCAGCCGACATTATAAGGGAAACGAAAAAACTTATGATTTCAAGGGGACATACATACTATCAGTCAAGAAAATTGGACAGGGTACCCAAAGAAGCTGTAGAAGAATTACTGGGAATAACCATTCCTGACAAGCAGAATTGATTGTACTTCTTGCACATCTATGTAAGGAGTGAGATCATGGCAAAAGATCCAATTAAAAAAGCGGGCAACGGAACCTACTATTTCCGTGCAAACTTAGGTTATCATCCCGTAACAGGGAAACAGATCCAGAAATACCGCAGCGGCTTTACTACCAAGAAGGAAGCAAGGGAAGAATATTCCAAACTGATCCTGTCTTCTATTCAAGAACTGGAAGAAAAAAAGAAAACCATTTCCTTTCAGAAATTTATTGAGGAAACCTATCTCCCGTGGTATAAGACACAGGTAGATTTCTGGACACTGGAAGAATTCCAGAAAGTAATCTCTCTGCTTTACAAGGGCGATTACTATGAACATTACCTCTTTATATCCTTCTGGCTGCTGTTTATGACAGGGATGCGGATAGGTGAAGCAGCGGCGTTGTTGTGGTCGGATATTGACTTTGACACAGGACTGTTAAGCATAACTAAGACTATGTACTATAAGTCAATGGATAATTTCAAGCCTGTTGAACCAAAAACACAGGCAAGCATCCGCACCATTTACATTGACACAGACACTATCAGGGAACTGATGGCATGGCAGGAAGTTCAGAAAAAAGTTTTGAATAACTGTGACTTTGTGTTAAGCTACAATGGCATCCCCACCAGCAAACATACCTTACCACGGGCTTTGGAAAAACTTGCCGAGCTCGCAGGCGTACACCGTATCAAAATCCATGCTCTTAGGCATTCCCATGCCTCCCTGCTCATCAGCATGGGGGAAAACCCTTTGTTGATCAAAGAGCGTTTAGGGCATGAAAAAATACAGACGACTTTGGGAACCTATGGTCATCTGTATCCTAACACCAATCTTGAAGTTGCCAATAAGCTGACAGGAATACTGCGGTATACCCCTGCTACCCAAGGTGTTGCGGATTATACCAGCAATCAGCACACTGCAGCTTATCACAAGGAAGTGAAATAAAAAATGCAATCGTAATGCAATAAAACGAAGAAAAAAGCCGCAAAGCATTGATTTTACTGGCTTTACGGCTCACCTCCGACTATTCGAACTCGATTTCAGCATCTATATCTTGTGTCTAAATGGCGATATAGTTACCTTATTTTGTATAGAAATTCTTTATATTCTATGGATTATTTCTCGTTTTGAGAGTTTTTGCAAACATTTTGCAAGCATCATCTCTATTCATATTATAAAGAATATTCCCTAATAGCAGAAACCACGCTTTCTGCATTCCAGTTAACATGATAATACGAACCAGCAGATAACTCTAATGGCATTCTTTCTTGACCTCTAGGTCTTACCACAATAATAGGTTTTTTGTAACTCTTAGCAATGTCGATTTCCTTTTGAATCCATCGTCTATAGTTATAATACATTCCAGCAATTATCAACACACAGGAGCAAGGGCTTATTTGCCTATGTAAAGCCTCTTCAAGTTCCTTATCTGTTCTTGTATCTAATGCATCATGTTGAGGAACACTGTAATTTTTCCACGAAAAATACGCAACATTTTCCAACATATTTACAAGATTATAGTACTCCGAATTATATTTCCAAGCATGACTAATAAATAAATTATACATTATACATCTCTCTCCTCTCTAATACAGACTTTTTTTCAATTCTTCATAAAATCTCTGTGTCTCCGAAATATTGCTATCTGCTCTTTGATAATGTCCGTAACCTAATTGCTTTTCTAACAAAACTTGACTAGCAACTTTGTTTCTTACTTCAACATATTTTTTTACATCTTGTTGGTTTTTCAAACGCGGCCAATACTCTAAATATTCCGGTAATTTCTCATAACTCACCAAATAATTAGCAATCGGCTTATCATTTTCGGTTGCCATACCAATTTCAAAAGGTACCCACCACGACAGTTTCGTATTGTTAGACAACACAACTATTACATCTGAACACTCCCTCAATTTCTCCCTAATATGCTTTGTTAGTTTTTCTCCATCTTCTGATGTGATATTGTCTAGCGTATCCAAGTACGCTTCAGCTCCAGCAGATACTAAGGTCTGCCGTATACTAAACGCAGGACCTTCATCTTCTTTTTTATGCGAAATAAATATTTTCATTCCCTACCTCCATTCCATGCCACGGAGTTAAATCAACTCATTATTTACTAATCTCCAATACTGTTTCCCTATTGAAGTTAGCTTACACTTCTTAGACTCCATGGCAGCAAAATACATATGTTCTGTGCCGACTGGCGTTACCAAACCAACACCCTCTAATTTCTGCAAATCAGCAAAAATCTCTGTATTCTCTTTCCGAGCATACGGTTCTATTATTTGATGATTATCCTCTGGTGAGTTTGTTGGCTCATACGAAGGATCTAACTGGTAATTCGTTTCCTCAGTTTCAAAATATTTACATATTCTACGTATTATTTCCATGTCAACCTGTGGAACAACATCTCTTAAAGATGTAAATCTCGTTACATTGGTTTTAAAAACTGGTCTTTGCTCCCATGGACCCAAGGCTTTATCAATATATGCATAAATCCCACCTAAAGAAATATGTCCGGTCACATCTGCAGCACCGCCTTTAAGAGCTTCTAACAACAGCGCTGTAAACACGCCATGTCCGTTAATTTCCATAGAAACCTCAGACGAACGACTAGCTGTCAGTATAGTAACTCCTTCTCCTATTATAGAAGTATTTTGACCCATTATCGCAACGTTACCCAATGCCCCTGAGTAGCAACTATCCAAAATCACAATTTTGTCTTTACACTTTGATTCATTAGCAATCGTTAATACATCCTGCAAAGAAACTCCGTAATCTTCTTCTGAAAAATCCGGTGTAACAAGATATCCCCCTGTAGAATCTATGTAACCATGCCCGGAATAATAAAACAACGCCACATCTGCATCTCCTGAAAAACACTCTTTGATCAATTGTTTTAACCTACTTTTCGTTTTAACATTATTTTCCAATTTAACCGAAAAGTTAGGTGTCTTATTCTCGTTTTTGGATAATAATTTCTTAATTGCCTCCGCATCATTACAACATCCATGCAAAGGATTTTGTGAATATTCATCAATTCCTACTACTAAAGCCTTTCTCATATAAACCTCCTAAATTTGTCATGAATTTTATCAAGTACACAAATTTCTCTAGTAAATTCCTCTTTGGGGCATTAATCCTTTGCATACTTAATAATACAATAAATTAATCTAAAATATATATAAACCATACAATGACCTAATATGGGAAAAATCTCGAACTGACGTTTAGGATTGAATTATAGAATGATAAATGATACGATAATAGCGTTTATGCGATGATCATTTATGGTCATTGACAAGATTAGCTGAAGTTGCCGCTTCAGCTTTTTTTGCCACATTCAACCAACCAATCCATTTTACTTTGATATCACCTCCTTAATAATTTACGAATAAAGATCCTTACAATCTCATTTCGTTTATTAGTTCTCCTATATTACTGCCAACCTTTGTTTTCAAGCCACTAATATCTTGGCAAAAATATTTTTGATTCAAAAGTGCAGTATCTATTTCTCTAACCAATGATAGGGCATCATATTTTGACTTTCTATACCCTGGAATTCTTCTACGTAATTCGTCTTCAGCATATCTACGTTTAGCAGAAACTGATGGATTCTCACGTAATCTTTCTTTGTCTAGCTCTATTGCATCAGCGAAATGAAGCAATAGCCAAAATTCAAAACAAGGATTTGTTATATACAATCCAAACTCTTTTTCTTGGCAGCGTTCCACGACATAATCATACTGTTGTTCAGTAAAACTCTCCTTATCTCGATCTACGACAAAACAGATTTTATCAAAACCTTCGGCATAAGTTAAACTGCTGTAATTTATAATTTTTTCAATTTCCATTACCAAAATATCTAAATCTGCTTCCTCACTAAGATAACGGAATATTTGGGGAAGAATTACTTTTGGTTCAGAAACCACTTCGCGTAGTTTTGCACCAAGCTTCTGTTCACATATCCACACTAATGTTTTCCATACGTTCTTAGAAAACGTGCTATTATTCTTTACATATCCCTCATTTTCAAAATAATCCATAATAAAATTCAACATAGTTTCGTATGAGATTGCACCACTTTGACTCTCATTAATATTTTGTATCATACGGTCCACAATTTTTTTCGGATTACTCCATCCCTCCTCGCTATAACTGCGAACAATCGGTATTAGTTCGATTAGAGGGTTAATACCGATTTCATTCTTCAATTCATTCACAGCATCAAAATACAACAACTCAGTATCTTTCCCTTCATATACAAGAAAATACTTCTTTCTGGCTTCATCCGAATTTAATGCTTTTGTACGCTCCGCAAAATTTCGTTTTTCTCTCATACACTATTCCTCCTTAATCGGAAAAACCGTGCTGAAGATTGGAACACCACCATATCTTCCTTCTAAATATGCTTTATCAATCTTTTGATCAAATCTTGCATTATATTCTTCCAGAGAATAAATATCCGACTCTCCATTTCTATTTTTATTTATAAACCATACTTCATCTCTTCTTAATAAATCAAAGTCAAGCAAACGGGATTCGTGTGTTGTTACTATCAATTGAATAGCTTTCTCCGCCGCAAGCTGTAAAAACGTATTTACAAACTTATAAGTCAAACTCGGATGTAAGCACCGATCCAATTCATCAATAACATAAGTTTTCCCTGAACCTGCAATAAGGATTTCCAATAAGTCCAATATTCGAACTGTTCCATCTGATTCCTCTGAAAGTCCAAAGAAAATATCTTTTTTTCCATGAGAAAACTCAATTGTCTGACACTGCGGCTCTGCATCCCTGCTCAAGGTAATGACAAAAAATTCTGTCCTACTCCTCATAGCAAGTGATATCGATTGTTTTTTTTCTTCTTTTCTTAATTTTGCTCTCTTGCCCTCAATATCCGTCAAAATATGCTTTTGAATATCTCTAGGCATATCTCCCAAAACCCGCTCAATAGGCACATCTACCATCTCAAAATTAGTAATACCCGTTCCAAACGCTGAAATAATTTTGCATACTTCTTCAACATTGTTGGCCTTTGCAAGATAAGAATAGTCCGATATTGGTTGATCTGGATAATTAATATCCAGACTTCTTTCTATCCATCTGTATAGTTGTTTCAATATTCGTGCTTTTTTATATTCTTCATATAGATTCTTTTTATTTTGATTCATTACAGAAAGCAACAATACCGTAGAATCATCTTTAATATCATCTGAATATATTGATATTTTTTCCCATAACCCCTTTTCCTTAAAATCATTGCCAAGGATACAGTTTGAGTTTTGAATATCTCTCTCAAACAAAACATGTTCAGAATTATCTTCTCGCAATTCCATAAGCCATTCTGACACGAACTTACTCTGACTTAAAATAACTTCAAAGCCATATGCATAATATTTATTGTTTATAGCAATTTCCATTTCAAAATAACTGGGTAAATCTTTATTTTCCGAACTAGTTTTGCAATACTTTTCCGTGTGACCTTCTGGGAGGCCAAAAACAACAGTATCTCTCATAAACTTCATTGCTTTAACAATATTAGATTTCCCCGCAGCGTTTGCACCATAAATGGCAGCAAATTTTAATAGTTTTATCTTTCCATCATTATATACATGTTCTTTCTTACTTCTAACCTTTCCTGCAATCATGGAAAATTCTTCCGACTGGCCTTGTTCGTTAGTATTAAAAGACATAAAATTCTTTACATTAAATCTAATCAGCATATTTACACCTCCTCACACCTATATTATGTGATTTTTTCACTTTTGTCAATCGCTAATTATTATTTTTTTATACATTTTAGTATTTGGAGTGATTTTTTCACTTTGCAACACCATCTTCTGTCCCTATATTATCTACCCATACACCAACTCCCTCACCACAATTTCCTCCGCACATGCCATAATATTATTCATCCTCCCTACCCATAGCATCTGATTTTCCGTTTTCAACTGCTCTGTCACGCCTTCTTTCTCCTTCATCTGCTCGACAAGCCTATCCAGCATCTCATAGCATTCCTCATCAATTTCATGCAGATATTCATTCAGCTTTCCACCGAGCAAAAGTTCCATATAATACCCATGTTTGAACTCTTTCAGATACTCACATCTCATATGACCAAACTTTCCGATATTATAATTTGTTCCCTCTGGTAATTGTAAATCCGGATAATAAATATCATCCTCACCTAACACATAAGTAATTCCGTTCTCTACAATAACTTTCTCCAATTTTTCCATAGCTATCATCCACCTTTCTGCGGTATATCCCGCACCTCAACATTAATAATATCCCCTGGCTCTTCTACAACCGTTCACATACACTCTAATTCCGACATATACCACTTGAACCAATAACAAAATAACAACAAGATTAAGCTTTTTCAAATACTTTATCCAATCCCCCAAATACACAACCAGCGCTACACTTGTTACTGCCACTCCAACGCTAATCACATCCCAGCAATTTTCTCGATATACCTTCGTAACTTTCTTTTCTGCAATCACCATCAGCACACCTACAGCAACTGCCGTTCCAACAATTACTATAACAAACAGCAGCCAATGTGCTACAATCGCCATAGTCTCATTTGGTATCCTATCTCCCACCTGTGCCAACGCATTTCCTACATCAACAATCCATTTACCAGACTGACAAATACCATTCCATACTGTATCAGCAAATGCAGTCAAATCACCTATAAATGTTTCTGCCCTCATTGCTGCAAATACTGTTGTCATGATTGCATACCACCATAACACTACCATCATTGCATCAAATCCCATAGTCTTTACTTTATACTTCTTTTCCAGTCCATTCCTTTGATACTCATACTTTTCTTTTGCCTGCTGATATGCTCTGCGGTCACAATTTTGACACCTTTCGTAGAGTACCGGCTTTTGAACCGGTATCTCCACTTTCTTTTGATACGTGAGTGCATACTCTTTTTCCCGTTTAGCCTGCCGCAGTTTATCTCGACATTCCTCTATTGTGCTGTCGGCTCTTTTCTTTTTCTCTTTCTCGCTCTGCAACAATTCTTTTGTTTGCTTCAATTCGATCTTTAAGGCTTGTACGTTCTCTGCTTTGTTCTCGCTGTTCAGCTTCTCGCATAAGTTCAGCGATTCGTTCAGTTGCCCTTGCAGTGTTCGTATCTCGCTGTCCTTCTGCCGGATAATGGTATCTCTCTGTGCTGCTTCCTGCTCCATGCTCTCCAATAACTCCAGCAGTTCCTCCATCCGCTCGTCTTGCTTTGAGCCGCTTAATTCGTTCATCCACATCCCTCACTTTCTCTAATCGTTTTTGAATTTCAGCAATTCCCCGTTCTGTCTCTGCAATAACTGGTTCTCGTCGTTCAACTTCTCCGCTAATTCTTTCCATTGCTGATTTTCGCTTTTCAGTTTCTGTATTTCTCCATCCTTCTTCTCCAATAGTTCCAACAATTCCTCTATACTTGGCAAGATTTGAAGCTGCACTTGCAACTCGTCGTTTAATTCCTGCAATCTTTGATTCTGCTCCTGAAGCAAAATAAGCTGTCCGTCCCTCTGCTCCATCTCTTGGTACATCTCCGCCATAATCCCCTGCTGCTCCTCGATCTGGTTTATCATAGTCTCCATCATGGGAATGACCTCTCTGCTTTCTTCTAATGTCATACAATCGCCCCTTCCATTGCTTTAACAAAATACTTATCTGTCTAAACGCTTTCTGCAGCTTTTTCAATATTACATTCTGCTTCTTAATCATACGATTTTCCTCCACTTTCCATGAAGCGGATACAACCTGTCCCGACTGATATTTTTCCTCAATCTTTCTTGCATCTGCACCCTCATGGATTGTAGGAATCTCTATCTTGCCCTGCCGTTCATAAGAACGATGGTCGATCTGATTTTCTTTTTTCAAATGTTGATTGCATTCTTTCGCCCACTCACTCCTCCACAACTCACAGTTTTTTGGATTGTTCCAACCTGTTGCATCAGTAACCTCACGTTTCCATTGTTTTCGGTTACGAGAATCCATTTTCTGTTTTCCATCTGCATCCAGTACCGGAATACGAATACCATGTCTCTCTGGATTCTTTTTATCCTGCCACCAATCCGGATGAGTTTCATCCATCACAATATTTCCATCTTTATCCCGGACAAATGCCCAGTCTTTCACTTCTTTATTTCCCCAAGTATGATTTTTCTTAAATGGACGCATGGTAACCAATAAATGAACGTGGGGATTGCCATCTCCTTTATCGTGAATACTCCAATCGGCACACATTCCCTTTGCCACAAAGTTTCTTTGTATAAAATCTGACGCATATTCAATCTGTTCCTTTCTGTTCCATTCCTTCGGCAGTGAAAATTCAAACGACCTACCAAGCTGTGCATTCGCACCTTTCTCTGCTTTCAAAACTTCATTCCATAAACGCTGTTTTCGGAACGTAATTTTGAACTTTTCCAAAGCTGCTTCTTTATCCTCGGCACTTTGATAGCGGATGGATTTTTGAAACCACTTGATATTTTCATCTGGCACATTCATCCATTCCGGTGGTACATTTTCACACATCATAAGCGAGGTATAAACAACTTCCTTTTTTGAAGTGTAATAACTAACCTTACCAGTTTCCTCATTCTTCATCACATCGCCATTCAGATATGCAGATGCAGCTATGATGGATTTTCCTTTGCTCCGTCCGACAATCTTTACTGTAAAATGAAATATCGCCAAATTACCTTCCCCTTTCTTCTGTATCCGGCATTGATTTCCTGCAAATGTAAATTTCTATATAACAAAACCAGCATTGCTATGATTGCTTGCATGAACTGCTATAATGAGATAAACTCACGAAGCTACAATTGATGTACTAAAACAATATTTGCCGGAATACCCTCTGCGTAAGAGTGCCTCCTGCGGCATGAGCAGTTCTGCACGAAGTGCCCCTCGGAGAGTGCCCCCAGCCACACAGGCTGGTCTCCATGAAATGGTCCGGCTGAAAGCCCCGCCGACGGAACGAGCCCGGCAAGCGAAGCACAGACCGGTTGCCGCTTGCGGCAAACTTATAAAGACGACCTCTGGTTGTCTATAAGTGCGCCCTTCATAAAAAGCAATGAAGGGATTAGGAAATCTAACCCCTCTGCCATTACACTTCCTCTGCTTCTGGTATCTGCTCCTTCTGCATTGCCTTAGAGAAATATCTTCCATTTGCTTCCTGTCGTTTTAAAAATCCTATCAGCTTTGGAATATCTTCTTGCTCAATCGGATAGCCAAGCACTGATTCCACCGCACCGCCAATCACACAAAGTCTGTGTGTACGCTTTTTACTTTCTTCAGCTTTCTGCCGCTTCTGCAATTCCCGTTTTTGTGCCGCATACTTCTTTGCTTTCTCAAGACTTTCCTGCTCACGTCTCTCCATTTCAAGCAGTCGTTCTTCATAACTTTTTGTTGTTCTACTCATTCACTTCATCCTCTCTTTTTAATCCTGCAAACATTTCCAATATCATCCGAAGGGACTCTAATACTTCTAAATCCAACTCGTCCGATTTTGGCACTGCCTGCAAATGTTCATCAATCACTACCAGTTTCTTTCTTATCGCATCAAAGGTTTTTACATTTCCAAATGTGATTACTTTCTGATGCATACAACTCTGAATAAAAAACTCTGCCCTCGGAAATCCCGATAACGCAATCCTTTCATCAATAAGATGCTTTTCCTCCGGTGTCACCCGAAAGTTCATAATCACACTACGTTTTCGATTCTTCTCGTTCTTTTTCTTAGGATGTACACCCGATACCAGGTTGTCCCGTCTGTAAATCTTCGCCATAATAATTACCTCCTATATCCTTGCCCTGACGTATTCGAGGTTGCCATAATATGGTGTTCCTACCAGATACCACCTGCAGTCAATCCCCATCTCCATTCTGGTTTCCTGCCATCTATCATCTACCATAACCTCCAAAACTTCTCCACAATGAAAACCGTCATGTTCCCATAAATCAGAGACTAAAAGTCCGTATCTGTCATTTGCATTGTTATAACCCAACCGACCTGCAATCATATTCAATACTCCTCCTTTTTCTCCTTTTCATCAACATCATTTGCCCCACAATCATCTGTAGCATTTACACCATCTAATCTATCTTCATTCTCTAATATGAAGTCTTCCGCTACATCTCCTCTGTCTTCATTCAACTTATCTGCAAGTGCTTTTTGCTTGGACGGATAAAGGTGAGCATAATTAAATGTGATATTGATTCCTTCATGTCCCATTCGTTCCGCAATAGCTACCGGAGAAAACCCAAGCTCAATGCAGTGTGCCACATGCGAATGTCTGAGATCATGGATTCTGATTTTCTTCACCCCTGCCGCTTTTGCTCCCCTATTCATTTCATGGTGCAGGTAGCTTTTGGAAAATGTGAACAGTCTTGTATGCTCATCACATTTGTATAGCATTCCGAAATAATCTTCCATCTCCCGACAAAGAAATTCCGGTAACTCAATTACACGATTGCTCTTTTCCGTTTTGGGACTGGTAATATAATCCTCACCCTGTAAATGTTGGTATGATTTATTGATAATCAGTTTCCTGTTTGGAATGTTGAAATCCCCTCTTTCGAGAGCGAGAAGTTCTCCTTCACGAATTCCTGTCCAATAAAGAACTTCAAACGCATAAAAAGAAACAGGCTTATCTTTCATCACCTCTGAAAACCTCAAATATTCCTCTTTCGTCCAAAACAGCATTTCCTTTCCTTTTGCCTTTCCCATCTTTCCCGCCTGCTTTGATGGATTGGCGGTCAATCCGTAAAAGCGACAGGCATGATTGAAAATGGCACTAAGCTGATTTTGGATGGTACGAAGATAAGTCTGGGCATATGGCATTCCGTTTTCATCTCTCATACTAAGCAACTGATTCTGCCACTGAATAATATCCGTTGCTGTAATCTCTGCCAGACTTTTCTTTTCAAAGTACGGGATGATTTTTGTATCCATTATGTGTCTCTTTGTCAAAAACGTATTTAACTTCAACCTCGGCTTCATATCTTCCATATATACCTCCACAAACTGCGGAAATCCCATATTCACATCTTTTGCTTTTTTTAGCAGAAACTCTCTCTCATACTCAAGGGCTTCTCTCTTAGTGGCAAACCCCCTCTTCGTATGAATCTGACCAATCCCCTGCCAGTCCTTATACCTGATATAAACCTTCCAAGTACCTCTTTTGGTATCTTTACTTGCTGACATAAACAACACCTCCTTCATCGTATATTCTGGTATGGATTCCCACGCAGGTATCGCAGATAATTGTCATATAGATCTGCCTGCTCTTTTAATGTACCTGATAGACTTTCTGCATATAATGTCGATATCAGATAGGATTCCATATTTTTGATTTCCAAACTGTTATCCACCAATCGCTCCAACACATTCGCAATATGAACCGCTTTCAGTTTCAGAAACTGACTCTTTACAACCTGCCAAGGATAACTTGCACCCTTAATCTTTATCTGTTCTCTTGGAAAACACACCACGTCGCAAATGGTATCGTATATCTCTCGAATCATTTCCTGTTCATTGGCATTTCCTTTTGCCAACTCATAGAACTGCTCCAGCTTGATATTTTCTGCTATGAACTTCTTAAGCTGTTCTACATCCGTCTCTCCCTCACTTTTAACTAAATGATTGATAGATGGATAATTGTTCACTTGGTTATTATTTAATTGATTATTAATATATTGTGTGCGATTTTCGGTTGACGTTTTTC
>CAMWWJ010000026.1 GCA_947177925.1 uncultured Lachnospiraceae bacterium | reverse complement strand
AAAAATGACCGCCAAAAAATAAAATAAAATTTACACACTTTACTTGACAAACTCTAGAATGGCATCAGGCTTAGTTCCCTTTCTTCCCCACCGGACTTGTATTCATCAAAAAACAATCCCCATTTTGTTTCGTAAACTTGTACAAAACACTTCCGTACACCGTATCGTGTGCAACCTGATTGCCAGCCGGATATCTGCATAGCCGTGCCTGTCCGTTATACCATTCATATACTTTTACTGTAATTGTAGAACTATTAATAACATAAGAATGAAAAATAACTTCCTTTACATGGATAAGATTCATCCCTTGCTGTCTGAGAATTTCTTTGCCAATCACCTTACAAATCAATGGAATCAAAAGCAATCCAATAATCGCAGCGGCTTCGATGAGAAAGGTTTTGTTTAGAGCACATCCATCTTCTGTGAAATTTAAAAGAATGGAAAGAATGGTAAGTGGAACAGCCATGGTTATAGTTACGGTTTTTAATGACCTGAAAATGATACTTTGCACTACATTTGCATATAAATTTGCAAATTTTTCCTTTTCATGTCCGGACAGCTCATGCCCGTCTTTTTCCAAATTTCCCATATTTGGATGAGGAAGGCGGGAATACTCGCTTAGTTCCCCTGTCAGCGTATAAAAAGAGGAATTGTCAGGAATCAGGCCTCTCAATGAATCATTTAATCTTACCAGTTGAAAGTTGCAATCATCATCATATAGAACAAGAAATCGTTTTCCTACATCTTCCTGTGAGATTTCCAAAAGCCGGGAAGGATATTCCAGCAGGATTGGTTTTCCAGCTTCATCAAGAAAATCGTCCTCTATGTATAAAAAGCGGCCATCGGTTTCTATCTGAACCAATGTTGCCCCATTTATCATAAGGGTTTCTTTTTTCATAAATGCCTTTTTCGCTCTTTTTATTCTCAGCTCATTAAAAATCATATGGAAAATGGAATGGGAAACAGCAAAACAAATCAACATTCCTAGGAACATTACAGGCTTTGAATCATGAAATAGATAGCCAAACCCCCATAGCCCTGCAAACATAGCAATCACAGACAAAAATATCACGATGAAAGCATGACTGAATCGACTTCTTGACGCTGTCTGATAAATGCCTTCCAGTATCCGTTTCCTGTTCTTATACAATAATGCTTTTTCCGATTCCGTACATATTCTTTTCATAAATTCGTCCCCCGAATTCCAAATTGTATTGGATAATTATATCATAGCAATAAAAAACATTCTATGTGTGTTTTCTCTGAATTACATAATTCAATAAAAAGCAGAGAGTTATCATCATTTGCATTTTGTGCGAAGTTACACTTGAAAATAATCCCAAAATCGTCTACAATATAACCCATAGATAAGTTTTTCCTGTACCACACGCAGGAGGAACCCATGAAGAAAACATTTCAAGAATTAAACCTAAGTAACGCATTTTTATTTTCAGCAGCCCTAGAGGATCCGGAGACCTGTCAGCTTGTACTGGAAATCATTCTTGGCATCAGGCTGCCGAAAGTAAAGGCACATGCAGAACGAAGCATTCTGGTAAGTTCTGATTTTAGGAGCATCCGGCTTGACATCTATGCCAGTGACGAAATGCAGGTAAGCTACAACGTAGAGGCACAGAACGATGACCGAAAGAATCTGGCAAAGCGAAGCCGTTACCATCAGGCAGAGATGGACGTGTCATCCCTGAAACCGGGAGATGACTTTAACGACCTAAAGCCCGGCTATGTCATTTTCATCTGCACGTTCGACCCATTTGGCCAAGGGCTGTACCGCTACACTTTTGAAGAAAGGTGTTTGGAATGTGATATGAGCCTTGGGGACGATACCAGAAAGATATTCCTGAACACCAGGGGCAGGAATGAAGAGGATGTTCCAAAAGAGCTGGTGCATTTCTTAAAGTACATGGAGCAGAGCACCGATGAATACGTATCGGAGCTTACCGAGGAATCCATCATAAAGCTGCATGAAAAAGTGACGGAGCTAAAGAAATGGCGAAGACTGGAGGCGGGATATATGACTCTTGAGGAATGGTTAAATGACCAGCTGGAAGCACGGCTGGAAGAAGAGCTGGAAGCACAGGTGGCTGCGAGCTGTGAAAAAGCAAGCCGGGAAGCCATGCAAGAAGGAAGGCAAGAAGGAAGGCAAGAAGGAAATCGAGAAGCTGTCTTTGAGCTTTTAGAGGAATATGGTGTCATTCCGGAGCATATCAGAGAAGCGGTTGTGGCACAAAAGGATTTGGAAGTGCTGAAAAGATGGCTGAAGCTTGCAGCCAGAGCCGGTTCCATGGAGCAGTTTGAGAAGGAAATGTAAGAATTTCCATAAGAAACTTACATAAAAATCTAAACGTAACATCAAAACATTCTAGTGGTGCGGTCTAGGACCGCACCAGTCAGAATACAATTCGTAAATGTTTCACAATTAATATTTTAGAAAAGGGTATAGGGAAAACTATCTATTTAAGCTGATTTGTTGCATTAAAAAGTGTGAAAGATTGTATTGGCAAGGGATATATTTTGAATATGCCACTGGAAAAGGTATATCTATCGTATACACTTTATAGGAGGAAACTATGAAAGAAAAAGTTGGTTCTTTTAATTCCTATTTTCCCCCAAATACAAATTGTGCTATACTGTACATGAAAAATCAGAAAGAAATCCTATGAATATCAAAAAAGGAAGTAAGCATACCTATGAATTGTATCAGTATCAGCTACAGGAACACCCCCTTAAAGATTCGGGAATGCTGCGCATTTTCCATGGAAGAAAAGGAATGCTTTGAAAAGAAGGCATTGCTTTTAGGCATAACGGGATGCGTCCTTGTGTCCACCTGCAACCGGGTAGAGATTTATTTCACCGGAGAAAACAGGATGATTCCGAAAGTGGAAGAGTTGTTTATAAAAGAAAAACAAATCGAAGAAGCCTTGTTCAAGAAAAGCATCTGCATCTATAGCGGGGAAGGGGCGCTGCGGCATCTTATGAAGGTTTCCTGCGGAATGGATTCCATGGTGCTTGGGGAGGATGAAATCCTGCGACAGGTAAAGGAGGCCTATCAGGCTTCTATGGAAGGGGAATGCTGTGACTATGAATGCAATCTGGCATTTCAGGAAGCCTTTCATGTGGCAAAAGCAATTAAGACGGATACCCGGTTGTCTAAGACGCCTATTTCCATCGGCACTCTGGCAGCTCATGCAGTCATTGCATTTTTAGAAGGGGCGGAAGGAAGACTGGAAGGAAATGTGCTGTTAGTTGGCGCTACCGGAAAAATCGGAGGAATTGTAGCCAGGAATCTGTTGGAAAGGGAAGGAATCCATTTGCTTCTGACCAGCAGAAGCCATAATCAGGAACAGGAGCTTTTTAGCAGAGCGGAAAATGCGGACGTTGTTCCTTATGAAAAACGATATGAATATTTAAATCAGGCAGATGTGATTATCAGCGCAACCAAAAGCCCACATTATACATTTACAAAGAAAGAAGTGGAGCAGGCGCTGAAAGAATCCAAAAGTAGATTGTTCCTGGATCTGGCGGTGCCCTGTGATATAGATGGGGATATCGGAAAGCTGGCCGGCACCAAAATCAGAAATATTGATGATTTTAAAAAGATGGCGGAGGAGAATAATGCGGTAAAGCTTAAGGAAATGGAAAAGGCACAGATTTATATGGAGGAAGGTCTGGAAGAAATAAAAAAAGCCCTTTCCTATCATGACCTGCAGAAGAATGTGGAAACTTTGCAGGAGCTTGCAGATAAAAAAGGCATTTCCCATGTGCTCTACCAATTAAGGGACAGACTGACCGGAGATGAAATTCAGGCTTTGGTCAAAGGACTGAACGAAATAGCAGGAGAAAATTAGAATGGCATATTTCCCTATTTATGTAAACTTGGAACAAAAAAGAATCTTAATCGTGGGAGGCGGAAGGGTTGCTCTTAGAAAGGTGAAGGTATTGTTAGAGTACGGTCCCGAAATACTGGTGGTGGCTCCCGAAATAGAAGAAGAGCTTTGTCGGATGGAAGAGAGTGGAAGAGAAAATGCTGCTGCCAGGAAAGAAACTGACCATATACGGGAGAATATAGCAAGTCCAGGCAGGCTTAAGCTGGAACGAAGAAAATTTCAAAAGGAAGATTTAAAGACGGCAGATATGATTATCGCAGCAACCGATTCATCAACGGAAAACAGCAGAATATATAAATTATGTAAACAAGAAGGAAAGCTGGTAAATGTAGTGGACGTGCCGGCGGAGTGCGATTTTATCTTTCCGGCAATCGTAAAGAAGAAGGATCTGGTGGTATCCGTTTCTACCGGAGGAAAAAGCCCCTTGTTTGCATCCAAAATAAAAAAGGAACTGGAAAATAGAATTCCCGATTATTACGGTGATTTGGTGGAAACGCTTGGGGCATGGCGGAGCAGGATTCTGACAGAAGTGTCAGACGTGAAAAGTCGGAAGCGCATTTTTGAGGCAGTGGTGGAAAAAGGAAAGAAGCAGGCCGGTAAGTTATCGGAAAAGGAAATAGAATGTGTAATAAAAAAGGAAGTACAATAAAATGGAAAAGCTTATAATCGGCACAAGAGGAAGCGCCCTGGCCCTGGCCCAGACAGATTTAGTCATCAGGCAGATCAAAGAAAGAGCTCCGGAAGTGGAATGTGAAATCTGTATCATTACCACAAAGGGAGATAAGATTTTGGATAAGCCCCTTGTGGAATTTGGCGGAAAGGGTGTTTTTGTTACAGAAATTGAGGAAAAGCTTAAGAGCGGGGAGATAGATCTGGCTGTCCATAGCGCAAAGGATATGCCTATGGAGCTGGCAGAGGGGCTTGCCATTATTGGAGTGTTAAAAAGGGAAGACCCAAGGGATGTGCTTGTTACAATGGATTGGGAGGGCTTTTTGCAAAAAGAGCATCCGGTAATCGGTACTTCCAGCCTTAGAAGGCAGGCACAGATTCAACAGATATTTCCGGATGCCCTATGCCAACCCCTGAGAGGGAATGTGAATACAAGGCTCAAAAAGCTGGAGGAAGGCATGTATGACGGAATCCTTCTGGCGGCTTCAGGGCTTCACAGGCTTGGTCTTGAAAAGGAAGAAAAATTCCATTACCATATGCTTGACATAGACAGGATGATTCCGGCAGGCGGGCAGGGAATCATAGCAGTGGAAGGAAGAAAGGACAGCCGTTTTTTGGGACTTCTTGAGTCCATAACTCATGAAGAAGCAAAAATTGAGCTGGAACTGGAGCGAAAAGCATTAAGGCTATTGGAGGCAGGCTGCCATGAACCGGTAGGTGTATTTACAAGGGTTGAGCGAGAGACAGGAAAAGGTACAGAGAATGAGACAGGGGAAGAGGTGGCGAAAGACATAGAGAATGGGAATATAGGCAATACAGGAGCGGAACACAAAAAAGCCACTATGTCCCGGATGGTTTCCATATGGATGTGCAGGGAAATGGACGGGCAGATTAAAAGAAAAATGACAAAAGTGTCACTGGAACAAGCAGAAACAACTTTGAAAGAGCTTGCAAAGGATTTCCGAAGGTAGGAAGGAAAACAGAATAGAACCAGACGGAAGCGGGAAGGCAGCAAAAAAGGCAATAGAAAAGAGACAATAGACAACGAGGTGAAATATGCAGAAGATTTATCTGGTAGGGGCAGGACCCGGTGATAAGGAACTGATAACAGTGAAAGGTCTAAGACTGCTAAAGGAATGCGATGTGGTTATTTATGACAGACTGGTCTCTCTCGAGCTGCTTGAAGAAGTGAGGGCGGACTGCAGGAAGGTATGTGTTGGAAAAGAGCCAGGCCGGCATTCCATGAGCCAGGAGGAAATCAACGGGCTCTTAGTGGAATATGGCAAAAAGTATGACAAGGTTGTCAGATTAAAGGGCGGCGATCCCTTTGTATTTGGCAGAGGAGGCGAAGAAGCAGAAGCCTTGCAGAAGGCAGGGCTTTCCTTTGAGCTGGTTCCCGGCGTGACTTCTGCCGTTGCAGTGCCGGAATGTGCTGGAATTCCCGTTACCCACAGAGGCATGGGCCAAAGCTTCCATGTGATTACCGGCCATACAAAGGATGGGGAACATGCCTTGACGGAAAATTATCACATACTTGCCGGATTGGATGGAACTCTTGTATTCTTAATGGGGCTTGGGAACCTTAAGGAAATTACCGAAAGGCTTATTTCCAACGGAAAGGACAAAACGACTCCGGCAGCAGTGATTGAAAAAGGAACTACCAGTGAAGAAAGAATAGTAAAGGGAACGTTAGAAACTATTTACGGTAAGGTAAGTCAGGCAGGACTTTCCTCTCCGGTAGTGATTCTAATCGGGGAAACGGCAGCCCTTTCCTATGGAAAAAACATGGAATGGCAGAATAAGACGGTTGGCATTACTGCCACCGCGGGCACAGCGGATAAATTAAGGAGCGCTTTGGAGCGGGAAGGTTTTCATGTAGTGGAAACCTGCAAAATGGAAGTGGAGGAAATCAGGGAAGCGGGGCAGCAGGATAAGCTGAAGGCAGCCCTTTCCCGATTGGAAGAATATCAATGGATTCTGTTTACCAGTCCTAACGGGGTGCGGATATTTTTGGAGCGGGCACAGGCGGAAGGCATTCAAATTCCAGCGGAAACAGGGCTGAAATTTGCCGTAATCGGAAGCGGAAGCAGGGCAGCGCTAAAGGAATACGGCATCGAAGCGGATTTTATCCCCAAAACCTATACCTCAAGGGCTTTTGCCCTGGAGTTTGTAAAGCAGGCCGGCCCCGGAGAAAAAATTCTTTTGCCCAGAGCAAAACAAGGAAGCAGGGAGTTTACCCGTATACTAAAGGAACATGGTTATGACTATGAGGAAATTTCCCTTTATGATGTAAAAGGAAGCCTGTGCGCAAAGCCAGAAACCCTTGAAAAAATAGACTGTCACGTGTTTGTCAGCGCTTCCGGGGTGAAAAGCTTTTTTGGGCAAATACAGGAACTGGCACCGGATTATCAGCTTCAGGGAAATATTGCGTGTATCGGTCAGGTGACCAGGGAAGAAGTGGAAAGACAAGGATTTTCCCCCCGGATACTGGCACAGGTCAGTGATGTGGAAGGACTGGTGGAAAGCATTCGGAAATATTTTGAAAAAAATATATGAAAGATAGATAGAAGTTATATGGAAGACAGAAATATTGTAGTAGGAGAAGAGATTCATGAAAAGAATGCGCAGATTACGGGTAAACGAAGAAATGCGAAAGCTGGTAAGGGAAACCACTTTGGAAAAAAGCGATCTGGTATATCCCATCTTTATTATAGAAGGAGAAAATTTGAAAAACCCCATAGATTCCATGCCGGGAATCCATCAGTTTTCCATAGACAGGCTGGATGAGGAGCTTGACAGGGTAAGAAAGGCGGGCATAGGGGCGGTGTTGTTATTTGGCATTCCCGCCCACAAGGACGAAGCGGGCAGTCAGGCTTATGCGGAGGATGGCATTACCCAAAGGGCAGTCAGATTTATAAAGGAAAGGGCACCAAAGCTTTTAGTCATTGCGGATGTATGCCTTTGTGAATATACTTCCCATGGGCACTGTGGACTTGTTTCCCATGGGGAAATCCTGAATGATGAAACGCTTCCACTTCTTGGAAAGATGGCAGTCAGTCTGGCAGATGCAGGGGCGGACATCATTGCTCCTTCGGATATGATGGACAAAAGGGTGGCATATATCAGGGAGGCATTGGACAAAGCAGGTCATGTCAATACTATGATTATGGCTTATAGTGCCAAATTTGCCTCTGGCTATTATTCTCCTTTCCGGGATGCGGCCCATTCGGCTCCCGGTTTTGGGGACCGGAAAACCTACCAGATGGATGTTGCCAACCGGAAGGAGGCAATCAGGGAGTGGAAAGAGGATATTGAAGAGGGGGCGGATGTGATTATGATAAAGCCTGCCCTGGCTTATCTGGACATTGTCAGGGAAGCAGCGGACAGAACTGATTATCCCATTGCTGCTTACAATGTAAGCGGGGAATATTCCATGGTAAAGGCAGCGGCGGCAAATGGCTGGATTGATGAAAAACGGATCGTCATGGAAAATATGACGGCCATAAAAAGAGCAGGAGCCAAAATCATCATAACCTATCATGCCATAGATGTGGCAACGTGGCTTAAGGAGCAGGAGGAAGCAGATGAAGCATACTAGATCGGAACAACTATTTGAACAGTCAAAAACCTGTATTCCCGGAGGCGTCAACAGTCCGGTACGGGCATATCAGGCAGTAGGAAGCAGCCCTGTTTTTTTAGAAAGGGCAAAAGGGTCCAAAGTATATGATGTGGACGGACAGGAATACATTGACTATGTCTGTTCTTTTGGACCTTGTATCCTGGGACATTGTGACAAGAATGTCATAAATGCCGTAAAGCAGGCATGTGACAAAGGGCTGACCTTTGGAGCCCCTACGGAGGCAGAATACCGGCTGGCAATGCTCATAAAAGAATGTATGCCTTCCATGGAAATGACCAGACTTGTAAGCTCAGGAACGGAAGCAGTCATGAGCGCTGTCAGGGCTGCAAGGGGCTATACGGGAAGAGATAAGATTGTAAAGTTCAGAGGGTGCTATCATGGCCATTCCGATGGACTTTTAGTAAAAGCAGGTTCTGGATCCATGACCCAGTCAGTGCCGGATAGTGCGGGAGTTTTGGAGGATTATACGAAGCATACGCTGGTAGCTGAATATAACCGGGAGGATTCGGTAAAGGAGTTGTTTGAAGCAAAGGGAAAAGAGATAGCAGCAGTGATTGTGGAGCCGGTAGCCGCCAATATGGGAGTGGTGCCTCCAAAGGACGGATTTTTGCAATTTTTAAGAGAGATTACAAGGGAGTATGGCGCTTTGCTCATATTTGATGAGGTCATTACCGGATTCCGTCTGGCATTGGGAGGACCCCAGGAATATTATCAGGTAACGCCGGATCTGACCACCCTTGGAAAAATCATCGGGGGAGGAATGTCGGTAGGAGCTTATGGCGGAAAAAAGGAAATCATGGAGGTAGTGGCGCCGGCAGGGCCTGTCTATCAGGCAGGAACCTTGTCCGGAAATCCTGTTTCCACAGCGGCGGGAATTGCAACCATCTCTGCGTTGAAGCAGGGAGGGAGCAGGTTGTATCAAGAGCTGGAGCAAAAAGGAAAGAGGCTGGCAGAGACGGCAAAAGAAGCATTTGGAGATCGGGTCTGCGTCAACAGAGCAGGCTCTTTGTTAAGTGTGTTCTTTACAAAGGAACAGGTAACCGATTTTCAAAGTGCAGCCTCCTCAGACCGGGAAAAATATGCCATGTACTTTCATTACTTATTAAAGCAAGGGATTTATACTGCCCCTTCACAATTTGAAGCCATGTTCTTATCTACGGCTCATAGTGATGAGGATATCGAAAGAACCATAGAGGTGATAAAGGAGGCGGGAAAGATCCTGTAATGGGAAGCCTGTAAAGGCTGGAAGATAATTTATTTGATTGAAAGAGAGGAGTTCTGTTTCCTGACAGATGTTGGAGTACAGAAATAGAGTTCCCGAAAGATTTTATTAAATTGTTTCTGATTAAAAAAACCATTCTTTTCCGCAAGCTCTGAAATAGGGGTATCCGTGTGGATTAAACCATGGTAAACATGGGAGGCACGCACTTCATTTAAATACTGCATGAATGAAATACCCATATGTTTCTTGAAAAAGCGGCAGAAATATTCCCTATTCAGTCCTAAAGTTTCGGACGCATCCTGAAGGGTGATTGGTTCACGAAAATGCTCTTCCACATAATCAAGAATATTGCGGATACGTTCCAGTACAAGATTGTTCCTGCCTGTAATCTTCGGATTGGCATTTACTGCAAAATGTCTGATCAGGCGGGCAAGGATCTGCAGAATAATACCTTCTGCTTCCATCAAAAAGATAGGCGCATTTTGAATGAAAAGTTTTGTGAGATCTTCCAGCAAGTGACAGAGATGGAGATACTCAGGGAATTGTTCATCTGTAATAATATCCGGAATGCACTGGATTTGATAGAATTCAATATCCGGAAAATACTTCTGCATATATTTTTTTGAAATATGAATGCAGAGATACATAGTTGTGTTGCTGTAAGCATATGTGCTGTGTGCTTTACAGGATTCAATGACGGTCAGATGTTTTTTCTGCAGATTGAATTTTCTGCCTTCTAATTTTATCTTCGCTTCTCCATTCAGGAGGTAAAGGAGTTCTATCTCTTCATGCCAGTGAAGGGCATGGTAATCGATTGGAGAAGTCACATATGCAATATGGACTCCCAGTTCGCTGATTTCCTGAAAAGTTTCAAAGTAAGGCTGTGCCATAACTCCATTCTCCTTAAAAAATATGTCAGAAAGAGAATACCGAAAAAAATAAAAAAAGTCAATATTGACTTGAAAGAAGTCAATTTATTACTTGTTTCCTGCAAAACAGGAATGATAAGATATGCTTGCAGTTTAGGAGAAGATAATTTTATTGACACGGCATATCTTTTATGCATTCAGGACAGCTATAAACAAAAGAAATGTAAGGAGTGATAGAAATGTTAGTTGCCCAAGTTTTAGCAGTAGTTATTTTTATTGCCATGTTCGTAATGATTGTTATTGACAAGGTGGAAAGGCAGTATGTTACAATTGGATGTGGTCTGGTTACGATGATCGGGGTTTTCGGCATTGCATTGCGGAGCCTTGACGCAATACTTGAGACCCTGAATATTAGGAGTATTTTTACCATTGGTTTCTGGTATGAAGCGGGTAGCGCAAGCGAGTCTTCGGCCGGAATCAACTGGGCTACCATTATTTTTATAGCAGGAATGATGGTAATGGTAGAAGGGATGGCTAAGGCAGGATTTTTCAGATGGCTGTGCATGACGCTGGCAAGGATGGTTCATTACAAACCAATTCCTCTTTTTATCGCATTTATGATTATGTCATCCATACTTGCCATGTTCATTGACAGTATTACCGTAATTCTCTTTTTGGCATCTGTTACAATAGAGCTGTCCAAGCTATTAAAGTTTAATCCGGTGCCGATGATTTTATCAGAAATATTCTGTGCCAATTTAGGAGGTTCTGCTACTATGTGCGGAGACCCGCCTAATATTATCATTGGTACTTCCATGGGATATTCTTTTGCAGATTTTGTATTAAATACAGGTGTTATGGCACTGATCAGTTTTGTTTTTGTGATTATCTATTTCTATTTTGCTTTCCGGAAAGAGATTGTTGCAGGAGGGGGACAGCCAGTTGATGTTTCTTCCATGCCAAACCCAAAAGAAACCATAACAAACAGGAAAGATTTCATTATCAGTTGCCTGATTTTTGCCTGTGCAGTAGTAATGCTCGTTACCCATGCACAGACAGGACTTACGGTTGCATTTATCGGTACGGTAATTGCCATAGTGACGTTGCTTGCTTCGGGAAAATATGCTTTGCAGATCATAAAAAAGGTAGACTACAAGACACTTTTGTTTTTTATCGGTCTTTTTATGGTTGTAGGCGGTCTGGAGCAGACGGGGATATTGGAAATTATTGCCGGGTTTATTGGAAAGGTCAGCCAGGGAAATCTGCGGATCATGGTAGCCATCATTATATGGGTATCGGCAGTTGCAAGCGCATTTGTTGACAACATTCCGTTTGCGGCTACAATGGTGCCTGTGATTCAACGTCTTGCAGCCACACAGGGTGTTGATAGCGCAACGCTTGCATGGGCGCTGTCTATGGGAACGGACATTGGCGGCAGTGCCACACCGATTGGTGCATCCGCAAATGTTGTGGGAACATCTGTGGCAGCGAAAAACGGTCATGTGATCAGCTGGGGAGAATATTGCAAAACAGCAATTCCGGCAACTGTGGTAGTAATTGCTGTATCTATGGCAATTATTTTCTTACGTTATTGTTAGGTGAAAGGAGGAATTGGTTATGGCAGGACAGACAATCATAGCCATTGGGCGTGAATTTGGCAGCGAGGGGCATGAGATAGCTGAAAAGATTGCAAAGGACTTAGGACTCAAGTTGTATGACAGAAGTATGTTAGACGAACTGGCCAGTAAAATGAACATCAAAGTGGAAGTCTTTGAAAAATATGATGAAAAGCCCAGAAATCCCATACTCTCAAGGAGGGTTGGACAGTATACAAATTCCATGGAAGAAATTGTGGCGGAGATGCAGTTTGATTTCATAAGGCAGAAGGCCCAAGAAGGGGAATCGTTTGTGATTGTAGGACGCTGCGCCGATTCGGTGTTGAAAGACATGGAAGGGCTGATTACCATTTTTGTATGTGGAAACAAGGAATGCAAGAGAAAGCATGTTATGGAAAAATTTCATCTTAGTAAAGCAGAGGCGTCAGCTAAAATGATAAGACATGATAAAAAGCGAAAACAGTACCACAACAGACATTCCGACACGAAATGGGGCGATTCCAGATATTATGATGTATGCATCAACAGCAGCCCGCTTGGAGTGGATGGAACAGCAAAAATCCTTGTAGGTTATATTCAGGAGAGGATGAACAAAAGAAGCTCTAAATAATTGTTTGAAAATGGCGGAAAGCAGAAATTTCCTGCATATTGCAGGAAGTTTCTGCTTCTTCCCAACCTACATATTACTTAAAAACTGCTCAATGGATTCTGCTCTGGCTGCTGTTTTAAGCCATTTCTTTAGGGTATCCAGGTTCCTTTCCGACAGAATCTTTTGTTTCTCTACTTCCGGGATTTTTCCTAACTCTTCCAGCAATTCCAGAATACCTTCTGCTTTTCCCTCGCTTCTGCCACGCACGAGCCCTTGTTCCATTCCACATGTTATTCCTTCCTCATATCCTTCTTCACGCAATGTCCTTTTATGTAGCTCTTCATCATACTCAAATATACTCATCTGAATGGCCTCCGCTTTATTTTTTATTAGGAATTCCCTTAAAATCCCCTCTTTTATGCATTCGTCCACTGCCTTCCTTATGGATTCCTCTATAGGCAGCAGTTCCGTATAAGTCCTCACCTTTTCTACATACAGCATGTATTGGTATAAGGTAGGGCAGTTACTTTTCAATTCCTCGTTGTAGCCGGGATTGATATTCAGCTGGACTACCGTCAGCTCCAGATTCACTTCCCTGCTCTGTTCGAAGGAATCCGACAGCTTCATGATCCTCCGCTCCGGCTGCTCTGCCATGCCGTTATAAAAGGTGATATATTTGGGCGTCGGTAGCATGATCCGCTTACTAGAATACAGGTCTTTCCCAACGGTTAGTTTCTCATACAATCTGGATGTGTAAAACAAGTCCCTTAAGGGCATGTTGGGATTCACTGTGGACTGGTGCTCGTATAGGTTCATCCACATGTCCAGTATGCAGGAGACGTCATTTTTCATATTTTCCCCGATTTTATATCGGGGACTTACCGCTTTCATATAGATGGCGTTTTCCAGTGTGGTAATCTCTAATTCATCCGGATCTTTATAATGGGTGTTGTTCACAGCATTATAAAGATTCAGTAATTCCTCTGTGTCACTGTAGATCATGCGGAATATCGTATCCTTGTTATCGAGGATGACTTTTATGTCGGTTTCCTTTTTCGTACTCTTTTTCATGCATTTCCTCCTTTTTGCAGGAGGTTTTCTATTTTCCTGTGGCTGCCGGAAAGTTTTCTCCCATAGTTTCTATCATTCTCCCACGATTCTTCAAAAAACCTCGCTGCTTTTCACTTTTTCCTGTTATTGGTAAATTGAAAGCATTGATGTTCTTTGACTTTTTAGAATTGATATTAGATTCGGCTGTCTGCCGGAAAGTTAGAATATGAATGCTTTCCCGCATTTTAACATAAAAACATGGAATAATGCAATGCATTTATATGAAAAAATGATAAAAAATATTGGCGGTTACAGGCTGAGCGGACGTAACAGAAAGATGAGAGAGGCTCCGTCCCATTATCCAAATCCCTAAAAACTTTTATTTCCTATTGACAACCTCTAAAAACTATTATATACTCATGACACATTAAACATACAGGTTTAGTAGGAAAAGGTTTCCGGCAGATAAAAATCAGGTGAAAATAGGAACCAATCACTCAAAGCCGGACAAGGGGAGTTGTCAAATAGAGAAAGACAAGGTTCCAGAGAAGGGAAACGGGAGGAGGATAATTATGAAAAAGAGAATATTCACAACGTTATTTGCCACAGTGCTGGCAGCAGGAGTTTTAACAGGCTGCGGCAGTCAGGACGGAGCAAAAACATCTGGCGCAGATGATGTGGAAATTGTAACTGGTGATAGCGTGGAGGTAAATCCGGAAGAGGATGGAGAAATGGAGGAAAATATCGAAGGAGATGCAGTGGAAATAAAAGGGACTATTACCGTCGCGTCAACCGCCACACCTCATGCAGAAATCTTGGAACAGGCAAAGCCTTTATTGGCAGCAAAAGGCTGGGACTTGGAAGTGACTATTTTTGATGATGATGTACAGCCGAATCTGGTTGTGGAAAGCGGTGAATTTGACGCCAATTATTTCCAGGATATTTCATATTTAGACAGCTTTAATGAAGAGCAGGGAACCCATTTAGTAAATGCGGGCGAAATCCATTATGAACCATTTGATATTTCGCAGGGAACAGATTCGGAAGAAGCAAAGACCTATGTGAATATTATTGCAGTGAAAGAAGGAAATGAGGAAAATGAAGGGATTAAAGCATTGGTAGAAGTATTAAAATCTGATGATATCAAGACCTTCATCGAGAATACCTATGATGGAGATGTAGTTGCCTTTGAATAGGCTTTCAGCATAAAAAGAGAGAAAGCATATAAGGAATAGAAACAGAAGAATTCCGTATATGCTTTCTTTTTTTGCATTCCAATTCCCTTACTGCCTGATTTTCAGCAGACGTGCCTCCTTTATCTGAAAATCCAGAGGAAAGGTATCGTCGTTCAAGGTGCTGTCAGCAGTAATAGTAATAGAGGAAATCCGGTTCAGAAGCCAGTTTGGATTCATTCCCATAGGAATCAGGAGTTTTCCGTCTTTTATCGTACAGGTAACAGACTGTACCCGGTTTTTTGCCGTCTTGTGGTCAACCCCTGCAGCCTGGAAGGAGACGGTAACCGTTCCGGAGGGAAAGTAGGTCATGACGCCCCCTAATCCGCCAGGAGAAAGCTCCAGATAAAGAAAATCATATTCCATTCCCGAAAAGTCCGTCTTACAGCTATAAGATTCCGGATAAGCGCCCGTTTTCCAATCTTCTACTATATTTTTTTCCTCTATGAACAGGGGAGCAAGAGTTTCCAGGGAATTACCGAAAGAGCTGGGAATAAGCCCCATTTGGTGCCCATATTCCTGGCCTGTAAAATAGTCCAGATAATTGTCGGAAGGCTCGTTCCCATAAATCAGTTCATATAGCTTTGCCGGATAAAAAGCCTGATCCTCTGCTTTGTAGAGATACTTATTGTTCCACATCCAATAATATAAATAATAATTGCTTTCCCCGTTGATAAGAAAAATCACGGGAGGCTTCTTTTTGGCCGTTTCAATAATGCTTTTTTGGGCAGCATAGCCTTTTGCAGCCGGAATAAAGCCGGTAGCGCATGCTTTCACATGATTGAAATAGTAAAATCCCTGTCCGTCAAAGCCTAAATAAGTGGTGTCCTCCGACACGGCGCTGCATTTTTGTATTACCTTTTCATAGTCATTTATATAATGCACCTGGTCACCGATTAGAAATCCGGCTCCCAGCCGATTGGCGGTTTCCCCGGAAATATCCAGATCACCTGCCCTGAAAAATCCTTCAGGAACCGTATAATAAGTAAAGAGCTTGTCACTGTCATCTAACAGAATGTCAGAATTACCGTTTGGATACACCCACATATTGGGAAATTTCATATCCTCTACCTTTGTATAAAGTATCATAGGGAGAGAAAAGGAAACTGCCACCACAAGAAACACGAAAGCCCGGGAAAACCTTTTCCCATAGGAAATCAGCAGTACCGGAAGAAACATACCTAAAACGGCAATGAGCACAGGCGCCGTTCTGGACAAAACCATACTATAGTCGGCTCTTACTAACGTATAAGAATAAGAAAACAATAAGGTAATGGCACCTGCAGCCAGGCCAAACAGAAGAGAAGGGCAGGAAAGCTTTTTTGTCTTTTTTAATCCTTTTGCGGAAACTAATAAATGTTTTAACAATATATAAAACAGCAGCCATACGCCAATCATAGGCAGGAAAAATCTTAAAAATATATAGCACATGTTTTTTAAATCTCCCTCTGGCAGAAACGGAAACAGGTGTGAGGGAGCAGATTGCCCTAATAAGGAAATTCCATCTGCCAGCACTGTTTGAGAGGAATAGGTTAAGGTGTGATTTAATAATTTAAGCAGTAATGGAACAGCCAGTATGACAGGAATCATACAAGACAGCCAGCTTATATAAAAAGAAGGCTTTTTGCAGTCCGCTTTCAAATCTTTGGATTTTATATAAGTAATGAGCTGCCAGAGTCCCAAAGGAGCCAGTCCCAATAAAAGAGCGGCGCCAAACAGCGGATAGTAAAGTCCGGATAAAAAGCAGCTAAGCACGTAACTTGGAAACCATAAGCCCTTATTTTCAACAAGCTTTGGAAGGGTTAAAAGAAGAAGGACAGGCAGTACCATGTATTGCCGGTTATAGCTTGGCAGGGCAAACAGCACCGCAAAGCACAGCGCAAGGCAGGTGCCTACATGCTTTGCCAACAGATACATAGTCAGCATGGAAAACAAAACAACTGTTATAGAAATGGAAGGGGAGTAGTCTGAAACAGTGCCGTTTAAAAATATGTTTTGTATCGTGCCGTTTACCATTGGAAACAGACCGGATACGGGAGTATATTCTGTATACAGCTTTTGTCCCAGCTCAAAGACCTGCTGCCAGGGAATCATCTGTTCGCCATGATGGTGCTGGTCAGGCTGGGCATACATGGGAGCAGCGGAAAAGGAATTATAAATAAAAATCAGAATCGGCGATGCCATGGAAACCAGTTGCTCTTTTTTCTTCCATAAAGAAAACACAGAAGCCTCAAAAAGCAGAAATAAAATCCCAAAGAACAGATAATAAAAGGGAGCATAAGGTATCCGGATCAGAGTGCCCTGGTAAAGATAAGTGTCAACAAGGAATACTGCAAGCAAAAAAGGCAATAGAAACTGAAGAAGCCTGATAGCTGTAGGAATCAGGCTCTTTTTCTGAAAAATAATACAGATTCCTAAAAACAGCAAAGAAATAGCAAGTGTTATGATATATAATAGCGTATTGCTGATATTTCCTTTTGTGGTAAAATGGCTGATGATTGTAAAAATACTAAGTATGCCGTAATAAGTAAAAAGTACGGTAAGCAGTATTTCCTGATAAATATCCCGAAAGAAGATATAAGATAGCAGGAATAGAATTATGCCAATGAGAAGGGGCATGGAAAAGGTCTGATAGAATCCGTAACGGAGCAGGCAGGGCAGGAGCAGCAGAATAAGGCATGGGGGAATGTATTTGGCGGAAAAATCCTGAAGGGCTTTCCGGCATTTGGGGAAAAGGTGGGGCTTAAAGGAAGCCTTTCTGAGCAATAATAAAATAAGGGATAAAAGAAGAAGCCCAAGGGGAAGCAGGCACCAGAACAACTGAAGCTCGCCTGATTTGGTAAGCCCGGTAATGGCAGGATGCTCTATGATAATGTCCGTAAATGTTTCCGGTATATGGGAAAGATGCCCCCAGAAATAATGAAAGAGAGCGCCGCAGATTCCTATGGCAAAAAGAAATGACAGAACAAATTCCGCTATTTCTTTTGAAGCATTGCTTTCTTCTGTATGAAAATTACCATTGTTTTTATTTAACTGTTCCCTCAAAGCCCTTCCTCCGTTCCTGTTTCTTATAAGTTTTGGCAGATATTGCACAAATATAATTCATTTTAGTATACTTTCCGTTTCTTGGCAAGGAACTTAGGAAGTGAAACCCGAAAATGCAATAGGGATTTGACAAATAAATAACTGGTAGGTATGATAGGATTATTGATAAAAAAGGAAAAAAACAAATGGAATTGTTAAAAAAATATTGTAGGG